>JBBEDG010000146.1:0-5270 GCA_040881405.1 Flavobacteriales bacterium
ATGCAAAGGGTTGTTTTGCAGTAGGAATTCATGCAATGGCACCCCTGTCCAGGGATTAGGATGGGGGTGCCGTAGCTTTGTTCTGCAACAAGCACCCCGGTACGGCCGTTGCAGTTGCCAGACCTCCTCATGCGCTCCGACTACGACCTTCTGATCTCCAAGCTGGACGCCTTCATCCGGAAGTACTATAAGGACCGGTTGATACGCGGTGCGCTCTACAGCGTGGGCCTTCTTGTGGGAGTGTTCCTCGCGGTGGCCTTGCTGGAGCATCTAGGTCGCTTCGGTGTGCTGGCCCGCACTCTGCTCTTCTGGGGTGCATTGGCCGCCATGGCCGTGGTGCTCGTGCGCTTCATGGCCATCCCCTTGGTGAAACTTTTCCGTTTGGGTTCTGTCATAAGCCACGAAGAGGCAGCACGCATCGTGGGCACCCATTTCACCGAGGTGCGGGACAAGCTCCTGAACACCCTGCAGCTACGGGGCATGGCACAAAGCAACCCTCAGCAACGCGGGCTTATCGAAGCGGCCATTGCGCAACGCAGCAAGGAGTTGAGCCCGGTTCCCTTCACCAATGCCATCGATCTGGGGCGCAACACCCGTTACCTGCGATACGCCCTGCCACCCCTGGCAGTGCTGCTCATCCTGCTCTTCGCAGCGCCAAGCCTCATCACCGGTCCAACGCAGCGCCTTATCCGCCACGGTAGCGAGTTCATACCCGAAGCGCCCTTCCGCTTCGTGCTCGTGAATGAGGACCTTACCGTGCCAGAGCAGCAGGACATCGAGGTGGTGGTGGAGCTTACCGGCGATGTGGTACCCCAGCAAGTGGAATTGGATATTGCCGGACAGCGCATCCCCTTGGTGAAGAAGGATGCACGGCGCTTCGTGCATCGTTTCCGCAATGTGCAGAAGGACATCAACTTCCACTTCACCGCCGAAGGGTTCCGCAGCGAAAGCCACGACCTGCGTGTGGTGCCACACCCCATGCTGCTCGATTTCCGCCTTGCACTGGATTATCCAGATTACCTGGGAAGGCCCAACGAGACGCTGGACAATTCCGGTGATATCACCGTGCCGGCAGGAACGCGCATCACATGGGACCTCAATGCCCGCAGTAGTGACCGGCTCGACCTGGTGTTCGACGACACCACCTTGGTCCTGCAACCTGCTGCCAAGACCTCCGGTGGCCAGGTGTTCCGCAGTACACGCCGTTTCATGGCCAGCCACAGCTACCGCATGACAGCCCGCAATGGCGAACGTGTGGCCGATGATGCCTTGCAGTATCGTGTGGAAGTTGTGCCGGACCTGTATCCCACGATACAGGTGGAGACCCGTGCTGACAGCACGGCCCCCAAGCGCATGTTCTACCGGGGTGATATAGGCGATGACCACGGAGTCAAGCGCCTGTTGTTCCACTACCGCTTTGTGCAAGGCGGCGATAGCGTTGCTCCTGAGTTGCGCAGCGGCACCAAGGAACTGCGGATATCACCCCGCGAAACGCGCCAGGAATTCTTCCACAGTTGGGAATTGTACGGCCTTACCATAATGCCCGGAGATCGCATCGAGCACTGGTTCGAGGTGTGGGACAACGATGGTGTGAACGGGAGCAAGAGCACACGCAGCGCCACCCAGGTCTTTGCGGCGCCCACATTGAAGGAACTCGCCGATCAGCAGAACATGGACAGCGATGCCATCAAGAGCGCCATGGAAGAGAGCATTAAAGAAGCTCGGGATATCCAACGCGAACTGGACAAGCTGCGTCGCGAATTGCTCGAGAAGAAGGAATTGAACTGGCAGGACCAGCAGAAGCTGGAGAATGTGATGCAGCGCCAGCAGGAACTACAGAAGAACATCGAGCGCAGCACCGAACAGCTCCGCCAGACCCAGCAGCAGCAGCGCGAGTTCAGGCCAATGGACGAACGGTTGTTGGAGAAACAGCAGCAGGTGCAGGAGCTCTTCGAGAACATCATGAACGAAGAGATGAAGGAGCTCTACCGGCAGATGGAGGAGCTGATGGAGAAGTTGGACAAGGATCTCTTGCAGGAACAGCTCAAGGACATGAAGCTGGACCAGGAGGATGTGGAGAAGGAACTGGATCGCGCCCTCGAAATGTTCAAGCGGATGGAGGTGGAGCAGAAGGCCGAGGATATTGCCAAGCAGTTGGAAGAACTGGCGCGTGAGCAGGAGAAGTTGAGCGAGGAGAGCAAGAAGGGCGATACGCCTAGCGACGACCTCAAGGAGAAGCAGGACGAACTGAACAAGGCCTTCGAGGAACTGCAGAAGGACATGGACGACCTTCAGGATAAGAATGAAGCCCTGGAGCAGCCCATGGACCTGCCGGAGACCGATAGCGCGGAGGATGAGATAAAGAAGGACCAAGAGCAGAGCAGCGAGCAGCTGGACAAGAAGCAGAACCAGAAAGCATCGGAAAAGCAGAAGAGCGCTGCGGAGAAGATGGAGCAACTCGCCTTCCAGATGCAGAGTGCAATGGCGAACAACGCCGAAGAGCAGCAGGAAGAGGACATGGATGCGTTGCGCCAATTGCTGGAGAACATCGTTCACCTGAGCTTCGATCAGGAGGAACTGATGGACATGGTGGGTACTACCAACATCCGTGATCCGCGTTTTGTGGAGCAAGGCAGGAACCAGCGCAAGCTTCGCGATGATGCCAAGGTCATCGAGGACTCCCTCTTCGCCCTTAGCAAGCGCGTGCCCCAGTTGGAGAGCATCGTGAACCGCGAAATGAACGCGGTGAACGCCAACATGGACGATGCCACCAACTACATGGGCGAGGCGCGCGCCAACGAACGGTTCCGCCCCATGGCCACGGACAAGCAGCAGTATGCCATGACCTCGTTGAACAACCTGGCGCTGCTATTGGACGAAGCCCTGCAGCAAATGATGCAGCAGATGCAACAGCAGGGCAGCGGCAGTTGTGACAAGCCCGGAAAACCCGGCAAGCCCGGTCAGGGAAAGGCGGGCATGTCGAAAATGAAAGCCCAGCAGGAAGCCCTGCAGAAGCAGTTGGAGGAAATGCGTAAGGGGATGGAGAAGGGGAAGAAGCCCGGCGAAAAACCCGGCGAACAGAACCCCGGTGGTATGGGCATGCCCGGCATGAGCCAGCAGTTGGCGCAAATGGCTGCGCAGCAGGCGGCCATCCGCAAGGAGATGCAGCGCATTGCCCAAGAGCTGAACAAGGATGGGAGCGGCGCTGGCAACGAGCTGAACAAGCTTGCCGAGGAGATGGAGAAGCAGGAGAAGGACATCGTGAACAAGAACCTCACTCCTGAGACCATGCGCCGCCAGCAGGATATCATGACCCGCCTGCTGGAGCACGAGAAGGCGGAACGCGAACGCGAACAGGACAACAAGCGTACAAGCAACGAAGGTCGCGATCAACCACAACCAGATCCGGCCAAATATTTCGACTACCAACGCCGCAAAGCGCGCGAAGCAGAGTTACTGCGTACCGTGCCGCCCGGCCTGAAGCCATATTACCGCGATCGGGTGAATGCCTATTTCGGTACATTTGACCGACCCTGAACAGCCCATGGGAGCCTTGACCGAAGAGTTGGAATTCACGCAACGCATCAACTTCCCTGCAAAAGCGGAGAATATCGCGTTGGCCGAAAAATTGATCGATGAAGCCTGCGCCCGGCACAATGTGCACGAGAGCCGCTATGGGAACATCCTGATCGCGCTCACCGAAGCAGTGAACAACGCCATCCACCACGGCAACCGCTTGGATGCTTCCAAGACCGTCTCCCTTGGCTACCAGATCAAGGATGACAGCTTGGTGTTCATGGTACAGGACCAAGGTCCTGGCTTCGATTTCGAGCACCTGCCCGATCCCACCGATCCCCAGAACATCGAGAAACCCCACGGACGTGGTGTTTTCCTGATGCGTGCCCTGGCCGATGATGTGGAGTTCGCCGACCAAGGCGCCACGGTGGTCATGGCGTTCAGCCTCACGCCCACCGAGGATAAATAGATCTTTTTAATGGCCGAAATAGCGTTCAAGGCCATCGATGTCACGAACGCCTTTCGAGAGCGTGCGAAATTGCGCTCATGGTTGAGCGAGGTCGCGCGCGATCATGACCAGTCCCTTGCGGAATTGAATTATGTGCTCATGGGCGATGAAGCGCTCCTTGAGTACAACCGCAGGTACCTCGACCATGACGAGTACACCGACGTGATCACCTTCGATGGGCAAACAGGCACCGGAGTCTCCGGTGATGTGCTCATGAGCTATGATCGCATCAAGGAGAATGCAGCTTCATTCGGCGTAAGTGCCAGGCATGAATTGCACCGCGTAATGGTGCATGGCCTGTTGCATCTGCTTGGTCACCGGGATAAGACCAAAGCACAGCGGGAGGCCATGCGCGTGCTGGAGGACAAGTACTTGCAGCTCCTCGGCTGACGCGAGAGCGGAACTTGCTTTCCCGACGAACGGTGTGCGGAAAGAGCTGCGGCCTTCCCGGTACTATTTATCGCCGTAGGCTTCGGATAACCCTTTGGTACGTGCGCTGACACTGGTCCTCATGTCCTTCTCAAGCAGAACGAATTCCTCCTTGGAAGCAGCCCAGGCCTGAGGAGCCAGACCGGACATTCCGGTCAGTGCGCCTTCCACCTTGGCGATGTCGGCCTTGATCTCGCTCTGTATCTCCACGAAACGCTTCGCGGCAATGCGGTCTGTGGTCTCGCTCAGCTTGGTCACTACAAGTAGTTGCTTGTTCAGTTCGCCGTGCAGTTCTTTCAGTGAGCCCGCTACAACGCGCATTTCCTGCAAGGCCGGATCTTCGACCTGTTGCAGCCCGGAATTGGACGGGGCCTGTGCGTGAAGAGATCCACTGGTGAGGACCAGAGCGGCGATAAAAGGGAGCAGGATGTATTTCATGGTGGTTCAATGGGCAATGTGCGGCGATGGGCAGCGCGTGCGGTTCGCACGGTGCAAGGTAAGACGATGCCAAGGGAACATAGTGTGAAGCTGGATCGAAGTTTGGGTGAATAGTAATGGACAGCGATCGGACCTGCTCGTTAGCGTCGTTCATACCTTTCACCCATTCCGAAAAAGTATGATCGAGGCGAAGAAGGCACTGGACCTGGTCCAGAACAAACTGGTATCATGGCTTGAGGCCATGATAGAGATGCTGCCCAACATGGCCCTTGCGGCCGTGATCGTGGTCGCGTTCTGGTTGCTTGCGCGAGTGGTGCGCCTTGTAGCCAATAAACTATTGATACGCTTCTTCCAGAGCAGCACGTTGCAGCGCTTGTTC
>JBBEDG010000147.1:0-2018 GCA_040881405.1 Flavobacteriales bacterium
CCGCGCACAGCACGGCCCGTTCAGGACGGTGGCCGACATCCGTGGATGTGTCCTGATCGATGACGAAGCGTTCCGTAAACTTGCGCCCTATCTGAGCGTAGAGTGAGCGACATCCAAGCCCGGCTGAAGGCGGCCATCCGTGACGTACCTGATTTCCCCAAGCCGGGCATCCTCTTTCGCGACATCACGCCCATCATGGAGGATCCCGCGCTCAGTCAAGCTGCCGTGGATGCATTCGCAGAAGCGCTGCAGGGCCGCCGCATCGACGCCATCGCGGGCATCGAGAGCCGGGGCTTCCTCTTCGGTATGCCGCTGGCGCTGAAGCTCGGGGTGCCTTTCATCACCGTGCGCAAGAAGGGCAAGTTGCCCTACCGCACCATCAGCCACAAGTATGACTTGGAATACGGCAGTGCCGAGATCGAGGTGCATGCCGATGTGCTGCGACCCGGCATGCAGGTGCATGTACACGATGACCTCCTGGCCACGGGCGGAACGGCAGCTGCTTCTGCGGAGCTGATCCTATCCCAAGGCGCTACCGTAGCAGGTTTTAGTTTCCTGATCGAACTTTCATTCCTGGACGGCGTTCACCGTCTGCAACCCTACAACACGGATATCATCCGACTTGTGACCTATTAGTACCATGGAATTCACCACCACCGAAAGCCAGACCATGATCGCGCAAGCCGTGCGCGACCTCTGCGAACGCGAACTCCGCCCCAACCTCATGGAATGGGACGAGTCGCAGCACATGCCCATCGATCTCTTCAAGAAACACTTCGGCCCTGCCGGAATGCTGGGCGTACTGGTGCCCGAGGAATACGGTGGTGCCGGCTTGGGCTACTTCGAGTACATCAGTACCATTGTGGAGACCTCCCGTATCTGCGGAAGCGTGGGCCTCAGCGTGGCTGCGCACAACAGCCTCTGCACGGGCCACATCAAGGAGTTCGCCAATAAGGAACAGAAGAAGAAGTGGTTGACCAAGCTGGCCACCGGCGAATGGTTGGGTGCCTGGGCGCTTACCGAGCCCAACACCGGCAGTGACGCCATGCGCATGAAGTGTACCGCGAAGAAGGAGGGTAGCGACTGGGTGATCAACGGTACCAAGTGCTGGATCACGCACGGCATCAGCAGCGATGTGGTGGTGGCCATCGTCCGCACCGGCGAACTGCTGGACAGCAAAGGCATGACCGCCTTTGTGATCGAGCGCGGTACTCCCGGCCTGAAAGCCGGCAAGAAGGAGAACAAGTTGGGCATGCGCGCCAGCGAGACCGCCGAAGTGATCTTCGAGGATTGCCGCGTGTCCGAGGATAACATCCTGGGCCAGGTGGGAGAAGGCTTCCAGCAGGCCATGAAGATCCTGGATGGCGGCCGCATCAGCATTGCCGCGTTAAGCCTCGGCATCGCCAAAGGTGCCTACGATGCCAGCGTGAAGTACGCCAAGGAGCGCGAGCAGTTCGGGCAGCCCATCGCCAACTTCCAGGCCATCGCCTTCAAGCTCGCCGACATGGCCACCCGCATTGAAGCAGCCGAGCTGCTAACCCTGCAAGCCGCCGACCTGAAGAACCGCGGCAAGAAAATGACCAAGGAGAGCGCCATGGCCAAGTACTACGCCAGCGAAGTGGCCGTGTGGGCCAGCAACGAAGCGGTGCAGATCTTCGGCGGCTACGGCTACACCAAGGATTTCCCCGTGGAGAAGTTCTACCGCGACAGCAAGCTCTGCACCATCGGCGAAGGCACCAGCGAGATCCAGAAACTGGTGATCAGCCGGAACGTGCTGAAGGGTTGAGGGTTTTGGCGGTGGTGAGGGCTGTAAGCCCGAAACATACCACTCCGATACGCCCCGATACGTATCGGGGCGGAGCATGGCAACGCCATGGGTTGTGGAGGTAGATACGTTCGGTGAGGGCGGTAAGCCCGACATATATCAGCCCATGGCAGCGCCATGGGTTGTGTGGCAGCGCCTGTCAGATCAGGGCTGAAGGCCCGGTACATACCAGCCCATGGCAACGCCATGGGTT
>JBBEDG010000147.1:2118-5264 GCA_040881405.1 Flavobacteriales bacterium
ACATACCAGCCCATGGCAACGCCATGGGTTGATATGGGAGCGGGGGATTTGAAGGCTGAAGGCCTGACATATATATCGCCACAAGGTCCGAGATCCTACCCCCCAGCAGCCACCTTGGCCCTATGCCCCCGTATCCCCACCCACACCAGCAGCATCACCGAGGGGAACATGATCAGGCTATAGATCGCCGAGGGGATCGTCATGGCCGAATTCTGTAGGATGCCGGCGGCGATGGCGATACCCAAGGTGCCATTCACCACGCCCACCTCAACACCCACGGTAACAGCCTGCGAGGCGTTGCGCGTAAGGAGGCGCGTGATGCCATAGCCCAGCGCCATCCCAACGAGATTGAGGAGTAGAGCCAGCGGCCCGGCCTGCCGGAACAGCTCGGCCAGGTTCTCACGCTCCTTCAGCAATGCGGCAAGGATGATCAGCACCAGGAACAGCGCGGACAGCAGCTTCACCGGTCGTTCGGCACGTTGCGAAAGCACGGGCCGCTTGGCGCGCAGGAACATGCCCACTGCCACCGGTATCACAGTGATCACAAGGATCTGCACAACGGTCTTCAGCAAGGGTAGCTCGATCTCCCGCGCTTCACCCAGGTAATGCACAAGGCTCCAGTTCACCATCAGCGGTATGGTGAACACAGTGATCACACTGGCGATTGCAGTGATGGTGATGGACAGGGCCACATCGCCCTTGGCCAGATGGGTGATCAGGTTGGTGGTGGCCCCACCGGGGCAGGCCGCAAGGAGGATGAAGCCCACCGCCAGTTCCGGCGGCATGGGGATAACCCGCAACGCCAGGTAAGTGATAAGTGGGATGGCAAGCAGTTTCAGTATAAGTCCCAAGGCCACCGCCCCCGGAAAGCGCAGCACACGCTTGAAATCGTCCGGCACCAGCGTTAGGCCCATGCCCAACATGATGATGAACAGTGCGAGGGGGAGGAACACTTGGGTGATCAGGCTGTCTTGCATGGACCGGGCGTTTGTGCCGGGCGAAGCTAAATGCTTGTGCCAATTGCTACGCACAGCGCATACCTGCTATGGCTCGGGAAATTGTCGACCCAATGGCTCCGATGCGTATCGGAGGACTCTACAGGTGCCCTGTAGCGTTGGTCGTACGGTGCGACGACGCCCGAAAACCCTGCAACCATGCCTACGGCAGGCAGGCTTCCACAACTTTCATGACCCAGCTTGCAACTGTCAACTTTGCATCTATCTTTGCCGCCCCGAAAGAAGAAACCAGACCCATGCTGATCATCCCGGTCAAAGAAGGCGAAAGCATCGATAAGGTGCTTAAGAAGTTCAAGAAGAAATTCGAGCGCACCCAGACGATGCGCCAACTGCGCCGTCGCCAAGCGTTCATCAAGCCGTCCATCGTGCGCCGCAAGGAAATGATCCGTGCAGCCTACAAACTGACGTTGCAGACCGACGAGCAATAAGCGACCGAGAGCGGTCGTTCCGGAAGGCGAAGGATCCATGCGGATCTTTCGCCTTTTTTGCGTTGTATGCTCAAGGACCGCTATCTCGACCATCTGATCCACGAGAAACGCTGCAGCCCGCACACGGCCGCGGCCTACCGCCGGGACCTCGATCAGTTCGCGGGCTTCGCACAGGAATTCGGCCTTTCGGAACCCGAGCAGGCACCGGACAAACTGGTGCGCGCCTGGATGATGCGGCTCATGGAGCAGGGCATCGGCGCGCGCAGCATCAACAGGAAGCTTAGTGCCTTGCGCGGGTTCTTCCGCTTCGCCCGCACTACGGGCACCATCACCACCGAGCCCACGGCGCTCATCGACCCACCCAAGACCCCCAAGCGCCTGCCCGAATTCGTGGAGGAGAAGCGCATGGCCGTGCTGCTGGATGAATTGGTATGGCCCGAAGGCCATGTGGGGCGGACCCACCGCTTGGTGCTCGAGCTGCTCTACGGCACGGGAATGCGTTTGGCCGAACTGCTGGCCCTCACCATCGGTGATGCCGATACCCGTGGGCGCACCCTGAAGGTGCTGGGAAAACGCAACAAGGAACGCATCATACCCATGAGCGATGCCCTGGCAGGGCACATCGATGCCTACATGGCGGGCCGGGCGGCCATCGGCCATGCGGGTGCCGCCTTCGGGAGTCCACTGTTGGTGAACGAAAAAGGGCAACCCTTGGCAAGGCGTAGCGTACAACGACTTGTTGTGCATTACCTTAGTGGGGTCACATCACAGCAGAAACGAAGCCCGCACGTCTTGCGACATTCTTTCGCCACACACATGTTGGAACACGGAGCGGACCTCAATGCAGTGAAGGAGATACTTGGCCATGCAGGCTTGGCGGCCACACAGATCTACACCCACAACACGGTGGACAAACTCAGGAAAGTACACGCCAAGGCCCATCCGCGAGGAGGGGAGTAGGCATCATGTAAACAAACCAAAACGAACAGCGACCATGAACGTCAATGTGCATTCCATCCATTTCGACGCGGACACCAAACTGGTGACCTTCATCAAGGAAAAACTGGGGAAGCTCACGCAGTTCCACGACAGCATCATCTCCGCGGAGGTCTTCCTGCGCCTAGAGCACGACGGAGACAATCGGGAGAACAAGGTGGTCGACATCCGCCTCGCGGTTCCGGGTCGCGAGCACTTCGCCAAGCGCCAGGGCAAGTCCTTCGAGGAGGCTACTTCGGGTACCGTTGAGGCCCTTCGCAGTCAGGTTGAACGCACCAAGGAACGCTTGCGCAAGGCATCCTGACAACATTTTTTCACACTGCGAAGCCCGCAGTGGACGCCAATTCGAAGGCCACGATGAAGATCGTGGCCTTCGATGTTTGGTGGTGATCGGTTTCTTGCTACATTTGCAGGCCCAATTCCAGGCCCTCGGGTTCGGACAGGGTAGCAAAAAGCGTTCTTTTTCTTGCTGTACAGGCCAATGTAGCTCAGCTGGTAGAGCAGCTGATTTGTAATCAGCCGGTCGGGGGTTCGAGTCCCTTCATTGGCTCCAATGAGCCGATCTAAGGGGAGATACCCAAGTGGCCAACGGGGGCAGACTGTAAATCTGCTGCTTCACAGCTTCGTAGGTTCGAATCCTGCTCTCCACACCACTCGTTCAGAGCCCGTTCCAACCGCTTCCAGGTAGGAATGAGTAATGAAGGAC
>JBBEDG010000148.1:0-5254 GCA_040881405.1 Flavobacteriales bacterium
AAGGATGAACTGGAATTCGCCGGATTCGTACACGGCAAATTGTTGTAAAGTGTAGGCCCTCAGTATAGGCCCAATGTGATGGGAACTTCCATACGCACCCGCACCCGCTGACCCTCCACCATGCCGGGCTTGAACGATTCCAGCTCCCGCATGCTGCAATGCAAGGCTTCCACCAGGACCGGACATCCATCCGCAGAGGTAAGCTCGCCGCGGGTTGGCCTTCCATCCTTCTCCACAATGAAGCGGAGCACGAGTTCATGGCTTGTACCGCATTCGCTATTCGCCTTCACCAAGGCTCCCGAGCATCCCCTCTTCAGAGCTACCAGCAGACTATCGCTTCCTCCGGGGTAGGTAGGTACAACGTCGATACGATCCACCGCGTGGATACGCTGCGAGGAGGCTGTGGTGCCCGGGCTATTAATGCGCTCATCGAAGACCTGCTGCCCACCATCCGAAGCACGGCCAAGCGCGGGCACACTCTCCTGCCCTACGGCGTGAAGGATCGGGAAAAGCAGAAAACCAAGTAGAAATCCGCGCATGGTACGAAAGTACTGCTGTATGGAACGGACGTCCACAAGACGCTCCTGATGCCGCTCACGTCCACTCGTTCTAGGGCCACTACATTTGGCCGCGCACCATCCCTTTATCATGCAGGGGGCGCAGCACCATGAGCAACGTATACTACCCCGACTACCTGCAGCTTGACAAGATCCTGGGCGCACAAGCCCCCGAAAGCGACAGGCACGGCGTGAAAGCGCACGATGAGATGCTCTTCATCATCATCCACCAAGCCTATGAATTGTGGTTCAAGCAGGTGCTGCATGAAGTGGGTAGTGTTATAGACCTGTTCGCGGACCACCATGTGGACGACAACGGGGGCGAGCTGAACATCGCCGTGCATCGCTTGGAGCGGGTGAAGAAGATCCTGGATGTGCTGGTGCACCAAATGGATGTGATGGAGACCATGACGCCCTTGGATTTCCTCGACTTCCGCGACCTGCTGAGGCCCGCGAGTGGATTCCAGAGCATGCAGTTCAAGATCCTGGAAGCGCGTTTGGGACTGCGCATGGAAGGGCGGTTCGGCAAGCAGTACTACACCAGCCAGTTGAAGCCCGAGCACAAGGCCGAGATCGATGCCTTGGAGGAGTTGCCAACGCTTTTGGAACTGGTGAACGCTTGGCTGGAGCGCATGCCGTTCCTGGAAAAGAAGTACTGGCCCGGTCAGGAGGATTCCTTCTTCGATGATCTGGAGAAGCTGTATTCAAGCACCTTGGTGAAGGGCGAAGAAGGCAACGCGGCACTGTGGCGAACACTGTTCGTGGAAGGCAGTGCAGAGCGCCGTCTATCGCCTGCCGCATGCCGCAGCGCGCTGTTCATCATGCTCTACCGTGATGAACCCATCTTCCAGCAAGCATTCCGTTTCCTGCAAGCACTGTTGGAGATCGACAACGGCATGGCCGCATGGCGCAGCCGCCACGTGAACATGGTACACCGCATGATCGGCCTACGTGTAGGCACGGGTGGAAGCACCGGCAAAGCCTACCTGAAAGGGGCTTTGGACAGCCATTATGTGTTCAGCGAGATCGCGGACTTGAGCAGCTTCCTCTTCGAGCGGCGCAAGCTGCCAGCCTTGCCGGATACCCTGAAGCAGGCCATCGGCTTCGGGCAGTAACCGAGGCTCGAACCATGCAGTGGACGATCGCAGGATAATACCTCTATCAGCTTACAGCGTTGCGCACGCGATCGCCGAGCAAGGTACCTAGGCCTGCAAGCAAACCACCCAGCACTGCGGTGATCAGCACCATTGAACCGGCTTCCGTACCGAAGATCCGCCCCACGCGAGTTGAAAGCAGTTGGCCGTTCGCCGCGTCGGCGGTATAGGCCAGGCCACCCCACAGCAATAGCCCCGCGAGGAGACCGGCCACGAAGGCCTTCCAACCACCGGGGTGCAGGATGAAACCGACCAGCATGGCGGAAAGGGACAAGCTCCAGAAAGGCAGCCATAGCCCCATGGCCCAACCGAATGCCGCTGTTGCAAGAATGGAGAGCATGAACCTCATGGCTTCAGTGTTGTGGTGGTGAATCCAAGATCGATGCCTTCGCGCACGCTGCGAAGAAAGCGGACCTGTTGGTACGTATCGGAGTACCACTCGGGTAAAAGATCCGCGTAGTGCTTGCTGCCCGGATTGCCACTGATACCGCCGGGCAACTGGTACCATGCAACTGGAGGATCACTCAACTCAACAACGATGCGTTGTGATGGACCGTGGTTGCCACGCTGCGCGTTGATGGCCGTACCGCAACCATCCACGGGCAACTGTTCCTCGCTGAACGCTGGCAGACGCGCAAGGTGCATGACCCGGGCATTGTTCAGCGTTCGCCATAATACCGGGCCTTCCTTGGTGCGGGTACTTACCATGTCCGAGAAGGTCTCCTGCACAAGCGCTGCAGCATCCACCTGGAGCACACTGTCCACAGTGGACCGCAATGCTGGCTCGCCCAGTATCCGAATAGTGTTGTACGGTGTGGGTTCGCCCAGAGGCAGCTCATGCAACTGCAATCCGGCCCAGTAAACGGTCCGGAACGCATCGAACCAGAGCTGGAACAAGGAGGCCTCTTCGCGGTCATGTTGCGCAACGCCATTCCACCGCAACAGTTCGGCAAGTGTGGCCTTCCCGGGTGCATCAAGTCGGGTGGTATCCAACAATGGAACAAGCACCGCCAGGCCTTCCATAGCGCGAATATCATGGCCGCTGTGTTGCATGTGCTTCATATCCTCCACGGTGAGTTCCTCCCCTGTCGCGAGCTGGTTGTTCACGCTGCGGTTGCGGTAGTATTCCAAGTGTGCGTTGTGGAACCAGTATGGATAGGCTTCGTCCACGCTGTGTTGGTTGGCACTGCTCACAAAGCCGCGCGCCGGGTTCTTCTGTGTGGCGTTGTGCTCAAAGGGAATGAAGGCCTGCCAACGGTGCTTGGGGTAGGCACCATCCAACACATAACGCCCTTGGTCGCGCCACTTGTTGGGAAAGGTTCCCTGAACGCGCATGCTGATGTCACCTTGTTTGCTCGCGAAAACCCAGTTCTGTGCTGGCGTAGCGAAGTAGCGCAATGCCTCCACATGCTCCGCGTGGTTCTTTACACGGTTCATCAGGTAGAGCGCCTTTTGTGTCAAGCTCGGTTCGTGGCCCATCCAGCGCAAGGCAAGGTGAGCGCGCTCGGGAACCGCTCCGTAGTGCTCATCGAACATCACCGGTCCGTGGATGGTGGTACGAATGCTATCCACGATGTCCTTGCCACCGCGCACCCGGTAGTTCTCCACCCGATACTCCACGGGCAACCATTCCCCATCGAACAGGTAAGCGCTACGTGTATCGTCCTTCCAAGTGATCCGGTACCAGTCGCGGGTATCACGTGGAGCGTTGGTGACACCGAAGGCCGCATGCTCGTTGTGGCCGATGACGATGCCGCATGCACCGGGCAGTGCAAAGCCGAATACGCGATGCTCCGGAGTGGTCAGTTGGATGGGTATCCAGATCGGTGGGAAGTTCAACCCCAGGTGGGTATCATTCGCCAAAAGGGGATTCCCCGAAGCCGTTCGGCTACCATGCACCGCCCAGTTGTTGCTGCCGTTGGTGGGGTCGCTGCGGAAAGGATCCACCGCATAGCCTTTCCCTGGATCGTAGCTTTCCGGAGCTTCCACCGCTTCGGGCACGAATGGCCAAACGCTGTCGGTGGGCACTGTAGGCACCACACCCGGTGGACGCGAAGGGAAAAGAAGCTCGTGCATGGTGGCTCCCAGCAGCGCGTAGGAATGGCTGTCCTCCACATCACGGTCCCAACCGCTCAAGTTCTCCACCATGTATTGCTGTATGCACGCAGAGCGGAAAGGGCTCCATGCTTCAGGGCGATAGCTCAAGAGTTTGTATTCCACGGGCAGATCACGGTAGTCCAGCTTGGCGATATATTGGTTCACCCCATCGGCATAGGCATTCAGCAAGGGGGCCATCACAGGATCGGCCATCAGCGCTGCCGTGCTGGCTTCCGCACCGATACCCATGCCTTTGCGGCGTTGGGCACGATCGAAATCCAAACCTGTTTCGCCGATCACTTCGCTCACACGTCCAACGGCGGCACGTGCAATGAAGTCCAGCTGCCACAACCGCAACTGCGCCACCACATAACCCTGTGCGCGATAAAGGTCGCTATCGTTGGCAGCGAAGATGTGGGGCACTCCACTTTCGTCCCAAACAACTTCGACCGGCGAAGCGAGACCCTCCAACGCGACCAGGGTTGGTGGTCGGCCATCGATGGGCTCTGCGTTCTGCCAGAAACCCTCTTGAGGACTCAAGAAGCGCCCCAACGGCGGAACCGGCGAATCGCCGATCACGAGCCGAGTGCCCAGTATGGCATTCAAGCTCACAAGGATCAACAGAAGGATCGAGGTACCCAGCAAGCGCATGTTCCGTGGTTATGCCGCCAAGTTCGGCATAGAAAGCCGCACCGGCACACCTCTTTTCGCGGGACCTTAGTACACTAGGACCTTCACCGTTGCGCCCGAGCTGCCATCCGTGGGCAACCAACGCAGATGATGGACGCCCGCAGAGCGCGGAGCTGAAGGCAGCTCGACGCGATCGTTCGTAGCACTCACACGATATTGCCACACCGATCTCCCTTGTGCATCGGACAAGGTGAATAAACCTGGGGAAGCGTCGCGCACTTCGATGGCAGCGCCACGCTCGACCGGATTGGCAACCAGCCGGAAACCGCTGCTTTGTGAAGCGACCACAGGAACGGATACGACCTGATCGCAGAATGGGATCAGGTCGCGACTGCCAGGGTCCTCGACCGCCACGGCCACCGGGGTACTCCTCACCAGCTCATCCAATACCTGAATTATCGGTCCTGTGATGGAAGTACTGGGCATGGTGGTGATGTCCAACGCGACGAACCCAAAGCCGGTGGCCTCCGCCCATTGACACCCGTCGATGGCGTCCAAGGGATGGGTGGCGAAAGCAGGTAGCAGGCGTTGTGTATTGAATTGGATGAGGATGCGACGCAGAACTCCTTGCATCCACAAGCGGCCATGCTCCACCTCCATGTTGGTCATTGCGAAAATGTATTGGTGGGGATCGATCACCCAATCCTCGAATGATCTCACCCAGAGCACAGTACCGGAGGCATCCAAGCGGTAGACCACAGGGATCTTGACAGCGGCCATGCTTCCATCTTCCAGCACGAACAGGCGCCTGCCTAT
>JBBEDG010000149.1:0-5183 GCA_040881405.1 Flavobacteriales bacterium
GGAGGTGACGCGGATCGTGGGCTTTGTGGGCAAGGAGGGCGACCTCGATGACCTGGGCCGAACGCTGAAGAGCAAGTGCGGCGTGGGCGGCAACACCAAGGATGGCGTGATACTGCTGCAAGGCGATCACCGTGACAAAGTGATGGCGTTCCTGGCGGAGAAAGGATACAAAGCGAAGAAGGCCGGCGGCTGATCGAAGCAACTGTACCGTCGACCCACTGGGTCGACTTGATGCGTACCCATGGCCAAGCCCGCCACCAAGATCTACCGCTTCACCGCCCCACTGGAGCGCTTGAAGACCGACTTCACGTGGTACTTCGTGGAATTCCCGCACGATGTGCAGCAGGAGTTCGGCACCAAGGGACGGGTACGCATGAAGGGCACGATCAACAGTGTGGCTGTCGACCGGGCACTGATGCCGCAGAAGAGCGGTTTGCACATCATCATCCTAGGTGGGGATATCCGCAGAGCGGCCAAGCTGAAGAAAGTAGGCGAACCCGTATCCGTGGCGATCTGGCTGGACCCCGAACCGGACAGGGTGGACATTCCGGAGGAACTGGCGGAAACACTGGACTTCATCCCAGAAATGAAGGCCGCCTGGAACAAGCTCACCCCCGGCATGCAACGGAACATGAGCTACTGGGTGGGCAGTGCGAAGACCACTGCTACACGAGCCAAGCGCATTGCCGAACTACTTCGGCGTTTCGAGGCAGGCGACCTCCAGGTGGGTAAAGGCGCCAGAAAAAAATAGTGACACGAGAGCCTGATGGTCGTAGGTGCGCAAGAACTACGGAAGACCGCACCAGTATTCCGCCTTTTCAGGCTCGCATGCAGCGAAGAGCGGCAGCTCCATACCCGGCTTTATGAGCAGCAATTCCCACGGGTCGGCCACATGCAGGAACTCAGCACCGGCATCGCTGAGTTCCAGGTGCAACGCACGGTCGTGGGGCCTTTCTGCACGTCCACGAACCAGTTCGGCACGAAGCAATGCCCCTTCGCCGATACCGGTACGCTTGGTGAAGGATCGCAGGTCCATGTAGCCATCAAGCAACAGGCGGCGCAGTTCATCGGCTCGTTGCACACGCCAGAGATCTGTACCTGCTTGCTCACGAAGCTGGGCCACCAGCTCCATTTGCTCTGCTGTAGGTTCGGCATAGGTCGCCTTGAAGGGAGCCTTGGGTGCGGGATCGTTCTGTAGGACCAAGTAAAGGGAGGCACTCTTCTCCGGACGCACCAGGATCAATTCCTTCTCTGGAATGAAGAGCAGGTATGCATCCCCGGCCTTGGTGGGGATGTAGCCATTGTAGCGTTGGAACTCGCCATTCTCCTCCCTCCGGCGCATCAGCCCGAGACGCACCAGCGGGCCAAGACCGGCATTGCGGCCCAGAAAATCCGCCAACTCCTCATACCCCTGCTCCCTGGAGCGCAGGATGCGGTTGTACCGCGCCTCGAACACCGCTGCTGCCATGGTGCCAAGGTGAGGACGCTTGGGGTGACCTTCGGCGGTAGGTCCCAAGGGATTACCAATAACCCGTTGTTGATCGGCCCGGTTCCGCACCCTTTATGAGGGCCGGCGCTTCAAGGTTGAGGCCAGCGCACAGGCACCACAACCTCGTTGCGGCGCCCCACCAACTGCCAGGGCGGGTCGTAACCCAGAAAACGCACCGGACCAATGGGGACCAGACCGTTACGCTCCAGCTCGGCAAGCAACTTCGCCTTCATGTCGGTCATTTCCGCATCGCGCAGGAAACCGCCAAAGCGCAGCACCGCAACGAACTCCTCAGCGGCCACGTGAAGTTGCACTCCACTGTCCACAGGATCGGGCATCGGTTCCTGAGCGCGTTCGGCGGGCATCACGAAGCTCATCCGCATGCTACCTTCTTCCATACCCATGTGCACCGGGGCGGTCATGGCGATCTTCTCGCCGGTTTCATTATCCCCGAAAATATAGCCTGCCAGTCGTCGGAAGCCGGTGCCCGAGGCACTTCGGTAGGCACTGTCCGGCACATCCACCGAGGCCATCAGTGCTTGTGGATAATGGCGGATCTCCAACTCATCGTAGCGTTGGACCACGGAATATGCCTGTTCTTCGGTTCCGCCGAACATTGGACCGTAGATCTGGGAGATGGTGAAGAGTACAACAAGCACGGCCATGATGATCAGGAGTATGCGCATGGTAGGTAACATCAGGATGGCTTCCATGGTTCAACGGCAGTGTTCTCACATCCTTCCTTCACGCAGGATGCGCAACACCTGGTTCTTCCGCAGCGATGTGGTGAAGAGCAGTTCCTTTCGGCCTTTCCCTGTGCGCACCACCACGCTAGCGGTATTCGGCGAAACGCGTCCCTCGTTGTGCGCTACCACCATCAGGACGTTCTCGCCGGGCACCAGGTCCACCTTCATCTTGTGACGTTTCCTACCCAATTCATGCCCCACCAACACCGGTCGGCCGTTCACGAGTACGCTCAAGGTGTCGCCATCGTACTCGGCATTGTCCCATAGCCAGAGGGTGATGCGCGGCCTGCTGGCCGCAAGAGTGGCGAGTGTATCCGTGCCGCGTTCGGCGTAGTCGATGGGTGGTATTGGCAATATGGGAATTGGGGTCCGCTTCAGCCCAAAGTGGAAACGCAGAACAAGTGCTAGGTGGTCGTGGGTGGCTGTGGCCAGGGTGGTATCCAGCCCCAAGGCCAAGGTGGTACTGAACGCTTCGGCACGCTCCAGATGACGCACGTAGCGCAATCCCAACTCCAAACGGTGCGGCCCCTCGTCCCGCAGGATACTGACCTCCGGCGATAGGAATGTGCGTTGTGCTGCGAAGGCGCGGCTGCTCGCCAGAAAAGGACCCTCCCGGGAATCACGCACGGAATTGCCGTGGAAGGCCATGCCAACACCAACCCCAGCACGCAGGGTGGTACTTAGTCGTGGATCCAATGGCATTTGCCAAAAGGGGCGTACTTCCAAGCGGGTGGTAAGGTGGTAGACATCGTACTCGAAAACATCCTTGGCATAATCGTATCCGTTGATGGCCAGGATACCCATGCCCAACACACCTACTTTGTCCCTGTAGGTCCATGATCCTCCGAAGTCAAGGGTGCCCGCGAAAAAGGGGCGGGTGACGAAGGTGGTACCGCTAAGCACCTCCATCTTCGGCAGGCCAACTCCTACGTTCAACCCAACTATGGGTCGGAAGGGTGAAATGCCATCCTGTGCAAAGGCTAGGGACCCGCACAGGACTGTGGGTAGTAAGAATGTGCAGCGGAACATGGCGGCAAGATACCTGGCAGTTTTCGTGCCGCTGTTGGGTGGCATCTGTGTGGATACCACGTCCTTGCCTATGGAGGCTATGGAGCCCTAACAAATACGCGGTATCTCCACTATCGGCGGTTCTGTTCCGGATAGCGGATCAACGGCCAAGTTCCATTCTACCTCGGCGACCTATGCGCCGACCAGGAGCAATAAGGCGGCGGCCGTCATGACGACCAATGTGATAACCCCGATCACATTCTGCCGTCGGGTGTTCACCTCCTCCCCCATCACGCGTTTGTCGTTGCAGATGTACAGAATGACCGCGATGAGCACCGGAGCGGTGAGGCCATAGAGCACTGCGGTCCAGAGCAGGCCTTGCATCGGGGTGATGGGCAGGAAGTCGATGGCCATGCCCACTACCAGCGCTGCGACCAAAGTGGCATAGAAGGCTGGGGCTTCGTTGTAGCGCTTGTCCAAACCCTGCGACCAATCGTAGGCCTCGGCCACCATATAGCTCAGAGCACCGCCCAGCACGGGAATGGCCAAGAATCCTGTGCCGATCACCCCGAGGGCGAACAGGAGGTGTGCAGCCTCACCAGCCAATGGGCGGAGGGCCTGAGCCGCTTCCTCTACCGTGGTTATCTCCCGTATCCCCGCATTGAAAAGCACGGTACCGCAGGTGAGCATGATGGCCCATGCCACCACATTCGAAAGAAGCATGCCGATGCGCACATCCACGCGCATGGCTCCCAACATTGGCTTGTCCACCACGATAATGCCCATTCGGCGGCGCTCCTCCACCTCCATGCTCGCCTGCCAGAAAAAAAGATAGGGAGAGATGGTGGTACCCAGCACGGCCACCAGCATCATCCAGTAGCCTGGTCCGGCCTGGAACGTTGGAACCACAGTACTCAGAAGCGCCGCGCTCCAATCCGTTCCCGAGAGAAAAGGGATGACCAGATATGCGAACAGCACCATGCACAGCCACTTCATAATCCGGGCAATGCGGCGGTAGGACCAAATGACCGTTGTATAGACCAGGATCCCGGTGAATACCATTGAAAAAACGAAGTCAGGGACAGCCGGGAAGACCATGTTCCCCACGGCCCCCATACCGGCGATGTTAGCGCCAATGTTGAGCACGATGGCCGGAGCCGATATCCACAGGACCAAGCGCACCAACCAGCGCGGGTAATAGTCGGCGATCACGCCCATCAAGCCTTTCCCGGTCACCAGGCCGATGCGCGCACACATTTCCTGCACGACCACCATCATGGGGTAGGTGAGCGGCAAAGCCCATAGAAGACGAGGCCCGAAAGCCGCACCGGCCTGACTGTAGGTCGCTATCCCTGAGGGGTCATCGTCGCTTGCTCCGGTTATGAGGCCAGGACCAAGCTTGCGCAAGAAGCGCTGAAAGGGGTTGCCCGCCCGTTGCTGCGTCATGAAGGCGACGGCAAGTTAGCAGCATCATGATGTCTGGTGCGCATCCTGCGTAGCTTTCGCATCACATCCCGATCACACGCGAATGGAGGAATTCTCCGAAGTATGGACACGGAACGACGTCCACTTGTTGGCACGTCTCGCGGTGGCTGCGGGCATCGGCTTCCTCATCGGCTTGGAGCGCGAGTTCAATACCGCGGTAAGAAAGAACGGTGAAGAACAGGATCGAGGAACGGAGAAACAGTTCGCCGGTCTGCGCACCTTCACCTTCATTGCCTTGGTGGGCTTCCTGGCCGCCATGGTGGCCCAGGATATGGGTCCATGGTCCTTCGCCGCAGCGTTCATCGGCTTCATGGCCTTGGTGGTATCCTCCTACTTCAAGAGCGCCGCCCAAGGGAGTATCGGTGGAACTTCCGAGGTCACGGCCATCATCATCTTCCTGATTGGCGCCTTGGCATTCGATGGACACCTACTGTTGGTGGTGGTGACCGCCGTGC
>JBBEDG010000150.1:0-5175 GCA_040881405.1 Flavobacteriales bacterium
CGAACAACTCGCTTTAGGGCACCGTGTCCAACGCCGTTGCGATAATGCCCAGCGGATCTGTCACCGCAAGGCCCACCCGTTTGGATCCATGGTCTATTGCAATGATGCGTGGCATGGCTGCGAAGCTACTGCCAGGCCACCATGCCCTGGATCCTATCAAGAACCTGAGAAAGGTCATACGCGCTTCCGCAGCGGCGCACAACCTTCGTGTGCCTTACAAATAGGACGGCGACAAGAACCATGAGCACCACCACAAAAGCACCAGCCAACAAGTATATCGGAGACCTGCACCACGAGCACATGATGTGGCTCAATACCCTGCAGTTCCGCAAGGAGGAGATCGTCATTTTGGAGCACCGGATGGAGGATGTCGTGCGCCGCAACAACCAGCCTGATGTAATGGCCGAGTTGGAGCACTTCCAGAACCAGTTCATCCGCCAGAAGGAGGTGCTGGACCTGTTGCGCCACGATGTGAAAGCGCATGAGAAGGAGCTGGAGAATGAAGCCAAGGACAATCCAGTGGCCATAGACCACCGGCACTTCGCCGACCATGGCGGATTGCGTGATCGTATGGAGACCTTCGAGAAGATCTATATGGAGCTGAAGAACGACTTCTACCGCTGGGTAGCGAAGTGGATGTGATCACAGCGAATTCGCTCTGCCCCGCACGGTCATGAAAAAGATACTGATCCCCACCGACTTCAGCGATGCTGCGAACCACGCTGCGGACCTGGCCGCACGATTGGCAGCGAAACATGGTGCCGAATTGCATCTTGTACATAGTGTGGATGTCCCGGACACTTGGCAGGACGGCCGTTTCACTAGCGCTGCCTTGGCCAACAAGTCCCTACGCGAGCAGCGTGCGCTGTATCCCGAAGTACAACAACGTGTAGGACAGGCCAGACAGGACCTGGAAGCTTTAAGCGCCCGGTTGGCGCGTAAAAAAGTAAAGGTCCATTATGAGATCGCCTCGAACGCAGCATGGGAGGATGTGGTCCGCCTGGCCAAAGTGCGCAAGGCGGATCTGATCGTGATGGGCACTCGCGGAGCCGGCGCATTGAAGGAGGCCTTCCTGGGCAGCAATACCCAGAAAGTTGTTCGCCTTGCACCAATGCCCGTGCTTACGCTACATACAGCAGCACCAGCTCCGATAGCGAACATCGCTGTCTTTATCGACCCACTGGAGAAGGGCTTGGAGAAAGTGCTCCCGAAACTCCTCGCCCCCTTCAAGGGCGAACGGACCCGGGTACACTTGGTGAATGTGAATACCCCGGGGCGATTCCAGGACACCGATACCGCGCTGGAGATGCTGCGCGTTGTGGCCAAGCGCATCGAACCGACCGTGGCGATACACACCTGCGATCACTACTCCGTGCAGGAAGGGGCCTTGGCCTTTGTACGGAGGGAGGGCATGGACCTTATCGCACTGCCCACCCATGGCAGGAGCGGCTTGCGGGGTTACCTCAACAGCAGCATCGCGGAAACGATCGTGAACCACTTTACGGTTCCCGTGATAACAATGAAGCTGGACTGATATGGAAAAGACGATGGTCTTGCGCCATCCTCCGAGCTGCAAGCCGGAACACGATGGAACGTCGGCCTACCGTTGTGTTTTCCATGGGACCAAATGACGAACAGAAGAACAGGAGGAGAGTATACTAAGAATGACAACCGTCAGGAACCGGTGGTTCGCGCTGCGATACGTTCGCAGCTTGATGCGTTGAGTTCAGGACGAACGATGCAGGCCAGAACCATGCCCACGAAGCAGATCCGCACGGTGGAGGAACTCATCAAGGCCCTTGAAAAGGAGCCTGGAACGGGTGGTTATCTGTCCATTCTGGAACGGGCGGACATACCCAGCGAACTCTTTGGGGAGTATTGCACATGGCATGATAAGCACTACACCCGCAACTGCATAGCACGCACCAATGAGTTCGAGCTTCTGGTCATCTGCTACGAACCAGGACAAAGTACCAGCATCCACGACTACAATACGCAGGAAGCCTGGGTGCATCCCATTATGGGTTCCGTGGTCGAGGAACGCTTCGAACCACCTACCGATGGCGGTCTACGTAAGGTCAGCAGCGCCAAGTTGGTCACGGATTCCTTCTCCTACCTGCACAATGGTCGAAGTATCCACCGTTACATCAACAATACCGAGGAGCGTGCCGCTACGCTCAACCTTTATGCGCGCCCATTGATCAAATGGAAGGTCTACGACGAGCGATCGGGCGAACCCCGGATCGATACTCCGGACGGATGATCGGGATCAGCGACCAGTGCTCCCCTACCTTCGTCCGCCATGCCCTCCCGTTTCGATACCGATCAGCTTTCCCGGATCGGCTCACTCCTGTTCGCTTCTGCAGCAGAAGGTTTGGTCGTGGTGGATGGAACGGGGATGATCTGCCTGAAGAACCCCCGGTTGGACCATCTTTTCGGATATGCCGCGGAAGAGCTTTTGGGACAGCGGATCGAAACGCTGATCCCTATGAACCGCAGGGAAAACCACGAACGACAGCGCCAAGGATACCATGCGGATCCGGTCCAACGCTCCATGGGTAGCGGCTTGGATCTAATGGGTCAGCGCAAAGATGGCAGCCACTTCCCAGTGGAGGTCAGCCTCAACCACTTCGAGATGGATGGCGAGCGCTTTGTAATGGGCCTGGTTAGCGATGTAACGAAGCGCAGGCAGGCCGAACGGGACCTGCTAGCCACCAACGCAAGTCTGGAAGAACGTGTGCAGAAGCGTACACTGGAATTGCTTACCACCCAGGAGGAACTGCATCAAGCCTTGGAGGCCGAGAAGGAGCTCAACGCACTCAAATCACGCTTTGTGAGCATGGCCTCGCACGAGTTCAGAACGCCGCTCAGCACGATCATGAGCTCGGTGGACCTGATAGGACGGTACACGGAGAACAGCCCTGAAGAACGGACCCACAAGCACGTGGAACGGATACGCGCCAAGGTTCGGGAACTCACGGGAATGCTCAACGATTTCCTCTCGTTGGATAAACTGGAACAGGGCAGCGTGAGTTGCAATCCTGCGGAACTCGACGTGGTACACATGAGCATCGAACTCATCGAGGAACTGCGCAGCCTTGCAAAACCAGGGCAGGAGATCGAGTACGATCACATCGGCAACGAACGCATCGTTTTCCAGGATCGCGCCATGTTGCACAATGTGCTCAGCAACCTGCTCGGCAACGCCATAAAATACAGTCCGGAGAACAAACGCATCGACCTTACCACGGTCATCGACGCTGGAACCTTGACCATTCAAGTTAAGGACAGCGGTATCGGTATTCCCCTAGAGGACCAACAGCACCTTTTCGAGCGTTTCTTCAGGGCCGGTAACGCCTTCACGGTGCAGGGCACCGGCCTTGGCCTCAACATAGTGCGCAAATACCTGGACCTGATGGGAGGCTTGATCACATTCGTAAGTACACCCGGAGAGGGCACCACCTTCACCGTAACGATAGCACAACGCAACAGCGCATGAAGACCATTCTATTGATAGAGGATGACCCCGATATGCGGGAGAATACCGCGGAGATCCTGGAATTGGCCAACTATTCAGTGCTGAAGGCCGAGAACGGCAAACGCGGTGTGGAGTTGGCAAGGCGCACACCTCCGGATCTGGTGCTGTGCGACATCATGATGCCCGAGCTGGATGGCTATGGCGTGCTGCACCTGCTTGGTCGCGACCCGGTAACAGCCGAAGTACCTTTCATTTTCCTAAGTGCGAAGGCCGAGCGCAGCGATGTGCGAAAGGGCATGGAATTGGGTGCCGATGACTACCTGACCAAACCCTTCGAGGAAAGCGAACTGCTCAATGCCATCGAGGGTAGGCTGAAACGCAGCGAACTTTTCCGGAAGGGATTCGACCACAGCGCCGACGGTCTGGACAAGTTCATTGAAAGTGCACGCGGACTCGGTGCGCTGCAAGAGATCGCCACCGAGCGGAAGACACGTTCCGTACCGCGCAAGGAAATGATCTTCCACGAAGGGGATGAACTTCGAAGTGTCTTCTTCCTGAGCAAAGGCAAGGTGCGCACCTTCAAAATGAACAACGACGGGAAGGAATTCGTGACCGGACTGCACGGCCAAGGTGCCTTCCTCGGCTATATGAGCGTGCTGGAAGGTGGACGTGTCACCGAAAGCGCCGAAACCTTGGAGGATTGCGAACTGGCGATCATTCCTAGGGAAGAGTTGCTCAGCCTGCTCTACAAGGACCGCGACGTGAGCATGCGCTTCATAAAGATGCTGACCCGCGAAGTGAAGGAGAACGAAAAGCACTTGCTGGAACTGGCCTATGCATCCGTACGTCAGCGGGTGGCACTGGCGCTCTTGCGCCTCCGTGATACCTACGGAAACAAGAACGATAAAGGTTTGGGTGTGCGCATCAGCCGTGAGGACCTTGCCACCATCGTGGGCACTGCCACGGAATCGTTGATACGCACCCTGAGCGACCTGAAGGAAGATGGACTCATCGAGGTCCAGGGGCGCGATATCAGAGTGCTCGATGCCGCAGGCTTGGAGAAATTAGCGCGCAATTAACCCCAACCGTGACAAGGGTCGATGCCCGATGTGCGGGATCGGCTTAATTTGGCCGCACTTCCGAACAAGAACCGAACATGAAAAAGTACGTTGGTTTCGCCCTCTGGCTACTCGCCCTGCTCATCCCCTTCCAATACTAGCTGCTAAGCACATCGGATGTGGGCAATATGGTCGGCCTTTTCAGCTTCATTGCGTTCCTGGGGCTCATCTTCACTGGGTATGCCTTGGTGGATTCCAGTGGCCAAAAAGCAAGCGAAACTCACGGTCATTGATCCATTCACCCAGCATCCCATTCCATGGCCAAGGTCCTAGTACCTACTGACTTCAGTAGCAATTCACTGAACGCCGCCCGCTACGCCGTGCATTTGTACGGAGCTGAGGGGAATGAATTCATCGTGCTCAACAGCTTCATGATGCCCCGTGGCGCGGCAAGCACCATGTGGAGCATCGATGACCTCCTCGCCAAAGAATCCAAGGAAGGGGTTGATGGATTCATTGCTCGCATGCGCGAGGAACCCGAACTGGCCCCTGCACTGTTGAGCGCGGCCATAGAGCATGGCGACCTACCCAATGTGGTGGACCGCTTCGCCAACGATGCGGAACCTCCCGCACTTGTGG
>JBBEDG010000151.1:0-5170 GCA_040881405.1 Flavobacteriales bacterium
CGCCCTACACTGCTCGATGCTGGAGTGGCCATCTTCGGCGGCATCGCAGGCATTATAGGGGTAAGTCGCCGTAACCGCGGGAACGTGGTTCCGGGTGTGGCCATCGCCACAGCGCTTATGCCGCCCTTGTGTACCGCAGGCTATGGCCTGGCCACCGGGCAGTTGAACTTCCTCTTTGGTGCGCTGTACCTGTTTACGCTCAACGCCATCTTCATTGCGCTGGCCACCGTGTTGATCGTGCGCCTGCTCAAGTTCCCCATGGCCAAGGAGCTCAATGCAAAGCGTGAGAAGCAGGTGAAGCTGTACATGGCCATCGCCATTGTGCTCTTGCTGGCACCCAGCGGTTGGGTGTTGTACGGCATCACGCAGGAGGCCATCTTCCGCCGCGAGGTGGAGCGTTTCGTACGCGCCAACTTTCCGCTGGAAGGTACCGAGATCCTGGAGCAGCGCGTTACCTATACCGATGCCGAGAAGCGCCTCGATCTTTACCTGGTGGGCGATGCCTTGGGCGAAGGAGCGCGTGAGTTGCTGCTCAAACAAATGGGGGAGCGCGAACTGGGAGAAGTGCAGTTGGTGATCCACCAGGCTGGTGCCGCCAACATCGATATGCAGGCCATGCGCAGCGGCATCATCGAGGATATCTTCGACCGCAACGAGCAGAAGTTGGTGGAGAAGGACGAACGCATCCGCGAACTGGAACGGCAACTGGATCCCATTCCCATGGATGCGCTGGTGCGCGAAATGGCCGTGGTCTTCCCCGGCATCAGCCAGTTCAGCTACGCGAATGCCGTGGTGTGGAACGGCAGCAAGCTCGATACGATCCCCACCGCTTTCGTGGCGTGGAGCACCGACCTGAACGAGCAGACCGTGACCCAGCGAGAGCAAGTGCTGAACGACTGGCTGGAACAGCGCCTGAGCAAGAAGGGCATGCGCGTGGTGCGGGAGAAACGCTGAAGACGGCTGTACCTTCGTGGCACCATGGAAACCTTCGAGGTTGATATCACGGACAAGAAAGCCAAGGCCCTACTGAAACAGCTGGAGGCCCTCGGCATCATCACCATGCGGCCCAAGAAGGTGCGCACGTTGGGGCAGGTGATGGCCGACATACGTGCCAAGGCTAAGAAGCTTCCTCCCATCAGTGAGGAAGAGATCATGGAAGAGATCAAAGCACACAGGCTTGAGAAGCGAAGCAAGGCTTTTGCCGGGAAGTCTCGTGTGCATGCGTGATCTTTTTGGACGCACCATAGAGCCAACGCATTTGGTTCCTCGAAATGGCTGGGACTATTCCGTGCCTGCGACCCCGTTGGGGTCGGATCCCATTATGGCCGATGTCTCTAATGTCTGTGACCCTTTCAGGGTCCAGCCCGGCATGTTGTTGCCGACCCTGAAAGGGTCACAGACATTTGTATCTGCGATGCACGCGAATTCCCACGACCCCAACGGGGTCGCAGAACCGAGCGAGATCATTCTTCAAGTTGAAGCGTTTGCCCTCCTCCTTTCCCACCCATGATCGAACACCGCGGTACCCTCCTTAGCGAAGACCTCTTCGAGAAACGTTTTGTCTGCGACCTCAACGCCTGCAAGGGTGCCTGTTGCGTGGCCGGCGAAAGTGGTGCGCCGCTGGAACCGGAAGAGGAAGCCCTGCTGAAAGAGCTGTGGCCGAAGATCAAGCCCTACATCCCCGAGAAAGGCCAGCGCGCCATAGACGAACATGGCGTTAGCGAAGTGGACGAGGACGGCGACCTGGTGACCACCTTGGTGGAGGGGCGTGGCGAGTGCGCCTTCACCGTGTTCGATGACAAAGGCGTAGCGCTCTGCGGTGTGGAGAAGGCCTGGAAGGACGGTGCGATCCCCTTCCGCAAACCCATCAGCTGCCACCTCTATCCCATCCGCATCACCAAGTTGAAGTTCCACGATGGGCTCAATTACCACCAGTGGCCCATCTGCAAACCCGCCTGCGAATGCGGCGCCAAGTTGGATGTGCCCGTGTTCCGTTTCCTGAAGGATTCGCTAACGCGCAAGTACGGCGCGGAGTGGTATGAGGAGTTGGAGGTGTTGTATGGCGAGTGGGTGAAGCGGTGATGGGTGCTACAGGGAGGGTGGATCGCATTAGGCAGGGCTGAAGGCCCGTCATATACCAGCCCATGGCAACGCCATGGGTCTCTGGAACGCAGTTTCGTTCGGTGAGGGCTGAAGGCCCGACACATATTCAATTCGTGTCCGATCAACCTGATCATCCCCCTTTCCCCGCTACCAGTGATCCTCCCGCCGGGCACCCTTCCACAGCCCGCTCAATACGGCCGCTTCCACATTTTTTCATCGCTATTTTGCCCTACGGCCGCGCGGTGTGCGCGTTGTTAACGGATCGTGAAAAGAAAACACTTGCACGGATCGTTGCGCGATCAAAGTGCCGTCAATGCTAAGGAACTTGGACGTGTTGAAAACTACGCATAGTTGGTGGCCCTTCGCCCTTGTCAGCCCCTACATCGCTTAGCAACTTTGTGACCCGCTGACGACGCATTCTCCGCCGCCGCCGGGAACCACGATCAAGCCGAAGTATTTAAAAAATGGGGGCGTCCCCCCAAAGGATAGCCTGTCCCTGAACGAAGCACCACCATGAGCACAAAGACCACCGAACCACAGCTGAGCCTGGAGGATGTCCTCCCCGCCAATGTAGAAGCCAACAACGAACCGCTGCTCAGCGAGAACAAGGACCGCTTCGTCATCTTCCCGATCCAACACAGCGACATCTGGCAATTCTATAAACAGCATGAAGCCAGCTTCTGGACGGCCGAGGAGATCGACCTCCACGCCGACCTGGTGGACTGGGACAGCAAGCTGAACGACGATGAACGTTTCTTCATCAAACACGTGCTCGCCTTCTTCGCCGCCAGCGATGGTATCGTGAACGAGAACCTCGCGGAGAACTTCCTCCACGAAGTGCAGTACACCGAAGCACGCTTCTTCTACGGTTTCCAGATCGCCATGGAGAACATCCACAGCGAGACCTACAGCCTCTTGATCGACACCCTGATCAAGGACCCCATGGAGAAGGACAAGCTCTTCCACGCCGTGGATACCTTGGACTGCGTGAAGCGCAAGGCCGACTGGGCACTGCGCTGGATCGACAAGGGCAGCTTCGCCGAGCGCCTCGTGGCCTTCGCTGCGGTGGAAGGCATCTTCTTCAGCGGTAGCTTCTGCTCCATCTTCTGGTTGAAGAAGCGCGGCCTGATGCCCGGCCTCACCTTCAGCAACGAACTCATCAGTCGCGACGAGGGCCTGCACTGCGACTTCGCATGCCTGCTCTACACCAAGCACCTGATCAACAGGCTGAGCAAGAAGACCGTGGAGACCATCATCCGCGATGCCGTGGAGATCGAGAAGGAATTCGTGACCGATGCCCTGCCCGTGAACCTGATCGGCATGAACGCCAAGCTGATGCAGCAGTACATCGAGTTCGTCGCCGACCGCCTGCTGGTGGAACTGGGCAACGACAAGATCTACAACACCAGCAACCCCTTCGACTTCATGGAGATGATCTCCCTGCAAGGCAAGACCAACTTCTTCGAGAAGCGCGTGGGCGAGTACCAAAAGGCCGGAGTCCTCAACCAGGACAAGGACCAAGGGAAGTTCACGATGGACGCTGATTTTTAAGCCCCCCCTCCGGCTCCCCCCGTCGGGGGGAGGGAACGCTCCGATAGAGAACATCACCACTGAAGGACCAATAAACACGAAGTCGATCAAGCATCAGCCCTGACGTCGCTCCCCCCGCGGGTGAGACGGAGGGGGCCGCAATTCACATCGACCCGTTGACGAACTCTTGATCCACCCCCGGATCAAAGCCCCCCGCAGGACCCCATCTTGGGAACCCTGCCACTGACAGGAAAAACATCACCGCGGAGCGGGAGCCGAGCGGTCCACCAAACAAAAAGCATCGATAGAACATGTACGTAATCAAGCGCGACGGACGCCGGGAGGCGGTGAAATTCGACAAGATCACCGCCCGAGTTAAGAAGCTCTGCTATGGACTGGATCCCATGGTGGATGCCACACAGGTCACCCTGAAGGTGATCGATGGCATCTTCGATGGTGTTACCACTACCCAGCTGGACAACCTCACCGCCGAGGTGTCCGCCACCATGACGGTGAAGCACCCGGACTATGCCCTGCTCGCGAGCCGCATCGCCGTCAGCAACCTGCACAAGAACACCAAGAAGTCCTTCAGCGATGTGATGAAGGACCTCAACGAGTACGTGGATCCCAAGACCGGCGAAAAGGCCTCGCTGATCGCACAGGATGTCATGGACATCATCAGCAAGAACGCCGACCTGCTGGATAGCGCCATCATCTACGACCGCGACTTCAGCTACGACTTCTTCGGCTTCAAGACCCTGGAGCGCAGCTACCTCCTGCGCATGCACGGCCAGGTGGTGGAACGCCCCCAGCACATGCTCATGCGTGTCAGCGTGGGCATCCACAAGAGCGACCTCGATGCCGCCATCGAGACCTACAACTCACTCAGCGATGGCTGGTACACCCACGCCACGCCCACGCTCTTCAACGCCGGCACACCCAAGCCGCAAATGAGCAGCTGCTTCCTGCTGCAACTGAAGGACGACAGCATCAGCGGCATCTACGACACCCTGAAGCAGTGCGCCCAGATCAGCCAGAGCGCCGGTGGCATTGGCCTAAGCGTACACAACCTGCGTGCGAAGGGCAGCTACATCAAAGGCACCAACGGCACCAGCAACGGCATTGTGCCCATGTTGCGCGTGTTCAACGACACGGCCCGCTACGTGGACCAAGGCGGCGGAAAGCGCAAAGGCAGCTTCGCCATCTACCTGGAGCCCTGGCACGCCGACGTGTTCGACTTCCTGGAACTGAAAAAGAACCACGGCAAGGAGGAGATGCGCGCCCGCGACCTCTTCTTCGCCCTGTGGATCCCCGACCTGTTCATGAAGCGCGTGGAGCAGGGCGCCGACTGGACCCTGATGTGCCCCAACGAGTGCCCCGGCCTGGCCGACACTTGGGGAGCCAAGTTCGAGGAGCTGTACGAGAGCTACGAGGCTGCCGGCAAGGGCCGCGGCACCATCAAGGCGCAGGACCTCTGGTTCAAGATCCTGGAAAGCCAGATCGAGACCGGCACGCCCTACATCCTCTTCAAGGACGC
>JBBEDG010000152.1:0-5165 GCA_040881405.1 Flavobacteriales bacterium
TACGCAGGCATACGCGAGCTTAAGGCCCTGTGTGCCGAGCTCTGCCACCACGGCATCGCGTATGCTGGAGTCCAGGCCCTTCACACGAACAACGGTCCTGCCGTTATCTGAAGTGGTTCCCTGTGCGGCACATGGGTCATGTACCAGACACAGCAGCAATGCGATGATGGCTGCTGGCAGATCGAAGAAGTGTTTCATGGTCCTGTTCGTTCGTACGATGCAGAGGATGAGTGGTCCACTGCACCGGGTTTCACGTTAGGACGCTTATACCGGGGAATACTTGTAAAGGTTGCCGCAGGACCGAATACGCCGCAGCAAAGCAGCCCGGTCGCGAACAGGTGCTCAAGGGGCGTTGTAAAGGCTGTTTAAACCTTGGCCAACCGAGCGCGAAGCGCTGCGTGCAAGGCTATCCCCGCAGCAACGCTCACGTTAAGCGAGCCGATCTTGCCGGCCATGGGGATCCGCACGAGGTCATCGGCCAGGCGCAGCACGGTATCGGAAATGCCTTCATCCTCGGAGCCCATCACGATCACCAAGGGACCCGACATATCGACTTCGTCCAGCATGGTGGTGCCTTTTTCGGTGCAAGCCACGATACGAAGGCCATGCTCTCTTGCACGCAGCAGGGCATCCTTCAGGCGGTTCACACGGCACACGGGTTTGCGCAACAGAGCGCCTGCGGAACTCTTCACCGCATCGGGACCCAGCCGCGCGGTACCCACCTTGGGCACCAAGATGGCATGCGCACCGAAACACTCCGCACTGCGCGCAATGGCTCCCATATTGCGTACATCGGTCACGCTGTCCAAGGCCAGGATCAAGGGTTGTTCTCCGCGTTCGAAAGCCATCGCGATCACCTCATCGAGGTCCTGTTCCTCCACTTGGCTCAGGAAGGCGATAACGCCTTGGTGCTCTGCCTTGGTCAGGCGGTCCAACTTCTCCACGGGTACAGGTTGCCAGGGAATATCCCGGTCCTGCGCCAGCTTGCGGATCTCCTTGATGCCATCGCCGCCCGCCTCACGGCGTACCAGCAATTTCTCGACGTTCTTACCGGCCTTCAAGGCTTCGATCACCGGCCATACGCCGCATACCATGTCATTCGCTGCCATTGCCGTTCGTTGTTCGTATTGTTTGTCTTCCTCCCGTCATTCCGAGCCTGTCCGCCTAAAGGCAGGCGAAGGAATCTCGTCACCCTTCTTCCGTCAACCTTCTTCCTTCACCCTTCTTCCTTCAGCATTCCGCCTTCAACCCGTCATTCCGAGCGAAGCGAAGGAATCTCGCCACTCTTCTTCCTTCAACCTTCCGCCTTCAACCTTCCGCCTTTTCCTTCCTTGGCGTTCCAGCGACAAGATGCTTGTAGGACTCAATTCTGATACACGCGCCCATTACGCCAGCTTTCAACATTACGGTACCACGCTCCCTTCAGCGCGGGATCGCGTTGCAGTAACAGGTCGTTCTCCGTGAATGGACTGTCGCGTTTTACGAACGTGAAGGAGAGGCTGAGCAGGTTGTTCTCCTCGCCGAAGACCCAGGTTTCGCTGAGGTCGCTCCGGTAGATCGAGTTCGGTATGCCGAAGATGATGTGGACCAGCCCTCGGTCCGTGCGCCAGCCTTCCACATCGGCAGTGAAGTGACGATTGGCATTTTCCACGCGGCCATAATAGATCCGTATCGCTTCGCGAGCCCGTTCCCGGTCTCCGGAGGAATCCAGCCAGAAGCGTTCGATGGCGGCCCGGACATTGGCGGACTTGTTGATGCGCTCATATTCCTGCATGGAAGTGATGTAGCGCAAGGGCCGGAGCATGTCGGCGCCAGTGCCCACATAAGGGTATGTCTGCGCCAGCACCGAAAGGGTGTACCCCTTGGCCTGTGTGGTATCGGGCCGGATGTGGTAGGTGCCCGGTGAGTGCAGGTCAAGTAGGAAGGTGCCTTCCTCGGGATCGACAACGATCACGAAGGTGCTGTCCACTTCCGAAGCTGGACGGGTGTTGCCCGAAGTGGTGAATACCGGTGAGGGCAGGACATCGGAAGCCTTGTAGCGGGTGGCATGAAGTGTTCGCCCCGCATAAGCTTCGCAGCGGATCTTCACAGGACCATCGTTGGGCACGATGTGGTCACCGAAACGAGGAAGCCCGTTGCGCGGGTCGATGGGCAGGAAGTTCTGCCGGACGCTGTTGCTGTTGCGCTCCACCCGGAGCATGACCGAACTGCGCGTTTCGCGATTCAGGTCGCGTGCGGTGAGGCGGATGAGGTAATTGGGCCGGTCGATCTTGCGCAGTTGAAGGCTTCCGATCAACTCCTTGTCCTCGCTGGGGTCCAGCGAATTGTCCTGCACCAGTGTGCTGGCGCTGTCCAATACCACCTTCGCGCTCCAGTCGGCATACACCTCGTAGCTCAATTGCACCACGGCCCGAAATGGGGTACCCGCACCGGTGCTCTTGTACAGCACGTCCGTAGTGGGGATCTTGTAGTACAGTATGCTGCGGTCGGCGGTCTCATGGTGTACGCGAGCGTTCAGCCTGATCCCTCCACCACCCTTGCCGTAGAGGTAGGCGATGTTATCGCGCTTGGTGCTGGCGGTACTGCTTCCGCAGGCATGGACCAGCAGCATGCTCAATGGTACCAGGATCCTCCACAACTTCATGGCAGTTCCTCGTTCGTTACATCCAACGAGCGCTCGAGCAATTTGGGGTGCAGGGCCTTGTTGGTCTTGGCGCCCAGGCTCTTCAGTATTTCCACTTGGCGCACCAGATTCCCAGGGCCTTCGCTCAGCTTCCCCAGGGCTTTTTCATAGCTCTCTTGCGCATCCTTCACGTTCTTGCCGATGCGCCCAAGGTCCTCGGTGAAGCCCACGAATTTCTCATAGAGGCTTCCGGCCCGCTCCGCAATGGCCATGTGGTTCCTGCTCACACGCTCGTTCTTCCAGATCCCGTGGATGGTACGCAGGGTGGCCATCAGTGTGGTGTGCGTCACCATCACCACCTGCCTGTCATAGGCCTCCTGGAAGATCTCGGGACGTTCGCGCAACGCCAGCAGGAAGGCCGGCTCCAAGGGTACGAACATGAGCACGAAGTCCACGCTCTGCACGCCGTACAGCTTGGTGTAGTCCTTTTCGCCAAGGCCCTTGGCATGTGCGCGCAGGCTCTCCACATGCTGCTTCATCAGCCGCAATTTCTCGGCTTCGTCGGTGGCCGAAGTGAAGCGCTCGAAGTGGAGCAGTGACACCTTGCTATCGATGATCAGGTACTTCTCGTCCGGCAGGAAGATCACCGCATCGGGCCGTTGGCGTGTGCCATCGCTGAGCGTGGTGCTCTCCTGCATGCTGTATTCCTGGCCTTTCATCAGGCCCGAACTCTCGAGCAGTTTGTCCAGGATCATCTCACCCCATGCGCCCTGCGCTTGTGAGTCGCCTTTCAGCGCCCGGGTCAGGTTGTCGGCATCGGTGCTCAAGCGTTGGTTCTGCTCAACCAGCTTGGCGATCTCGCTTTTCAACAGGAATCGCTCCCGTCCTTCGGCATCGTAGGCCTTACGAACCTGCTCCTCGAAATCCTTGATGCGTTCCTGCAAAGGCTTCAGGATGGTGCCGAGCTTTTCCTGCTGCTGCTCGTTCAGCTCCTTGCCCCGCTGGGTGAGCAGGCGGTTGGCGATGTTCTCGAACTCGGTGGTCATGCGCTCCTGCAACTGCTGGAGTTCGGCCTTTTGTTCCTCCAGGCGTGCTGCAAGGCCGCGTCCACGCTCCTGTTCGGTGGCCAGAGCGGCATTCAGTTGAAGCACGGTCGTACTCCGTTCTTCGGCACTTGTGCGGTACCCAATTATGCGTTGCTCCAGCTCCTGCCGCTCCTGGGCGTGCTGCTGGCGTAGGTCGTCCAGCCTGGTTCCATCGCGACCGCGTGTCCATAGAGCATGGGCCACAGCGCCGCAGATAAGCCCCAGCAGAAGTCCAAGAAGTAGGCTGGTAAAGTCCATCGCGCAGTTACAAAGGTAGCCGCTCGCACGCTGGCATTCAGTTGTCCAGCACCACCACCAGCGCCCCCAAGTCCACTTGGTCGTATAGCGCGATCACATCGGCGTTCCGCATGCGTATGCAGCCCCGTGACGTTGGGCTGCCGATGGAACGTTCGTCCGCGGTGCCATGGATATAGATGAAGCGCTCATGGCTGTCCACATCGCCACCTTGGTTGTGGCCGGGTTCCGATCCTTCCAGCCAAAGCACGCGGGACGTTATCCAGTCCTTGTCCACTCCGGCGAGATCCGGGTCCGCCAGTTCCCCGGTGAAGATCCTGTCCTTCAGGATGCCATAAAGAGGCACATCATCACCGATCTTTTGGCTGATACGGTGCAGCCCCGTCGGGGTGCGGTAGCTGTCGCGCTGCGTTCCAAGTCCGTTGCGAGCGGTGGCAATGGGATATTCCGCTACGAGTTTTCCATTCCGGACATGGTACAGGTGCTGCCGGGCCGCGCTCACATACAGGATGTCGCCGCGTAGGTCCACACTGCTGTAGCGTGCCTGCATGTATTCCAAAAGGAAGTCCGCCAAGCCTTGTTTGGGATGGTCCAACACCATGCTGCTATCGCTGTTACCAAAGCAGTGCGCTGCAACAATTAGGTGCGGGATGAGCATGGCACGCATGGATGCCAAATTTCGTTCATCAAGGAGCTCATGCGGTTTCGCTGCTCATGCTCTTGTGCATGGGCCTTTGTTCATTCCTCCAACAGAGGGGAACCGTTCGCTGGAGGATCAGAACAGTGAAATGAAACCGAAGTGGACCTTGCCACCACGCAACGCGATCGGCGCACCGAATTGGCTGCCCAAGGCATAGGTCAAGCTGAATAGCCCGGCCTTGGTTTCGAATGTGGTACCTGCCCCGAAGCCTAGCGGAGTATCGTTCACCAGCGTTTCCTGGGCGCCATCCTCCCACCAGCCTTGGTCCACGAACAGGAAGAAGTTGGCGTTCTCCTCGTACACGAAGCGGTACTCCACGGTTCCGATGGCGTATGCCGAGGCCAGGATCGACGCTTCGTCCGCACCGCGCAAGGTGCGCAGACCACCGATCCGGTACAACTCGTTCACGTACAGGTCATCGTTCACCATCCAACCGCCTTGGGCCGCAAAGCGGAAGGTGCTCCTTCTTAGCAGCGGAATGTGGCCCACTGCTTTTCCGGTA
>JBBEDG010000153.1:0-5156 GCA_040881405.1 Flavobacteriales bacterium
AGGAGCATGTGGCCGTACATGGCTTCGTGCAGGACATCCTTGATCGCTTGCATACCGCTGCGATGCAGCAACGTGTGACGCTGCGCAACATGGTGGACGAAGAGCTGATCGTACGAAGCGATCAGGCCATCCTGGGTATTGTAGTACACAACCTCGTGGCCAACGTGATCAAGCATGCCCCTGGGGCTGAGGTGGCCGTTACCGCAGAAAGCGTGGGTCAGTTGTTCCGGCTCACTGTGACCGATACCGGTCCAGGACTACAGCCAGCAGCCTTGCAACGGGTGCGCGATCTGTTGGATGGGCATGGTGGTGCGGACCGACTGCGCAGCGGACTGGGCTACGTGATCGTTGCTGACATGGCAGCGCTATTGCGGGCACGGGTGCAGGTGGAAAGCGCGGCGGGACAAGGAACGCAGGTGGTGGTGGAGGTGCTTCTGACGGATCGGTCTTGATCGATCGCCGCCAACACCGCTAAATACTTGTCGATGTACATCTCCAAGCTACGCGCCTTGTATTGCATCACATACTGCGGGTGCTCTAGCGCGATGATCCGCTCGAACAAGCGCAGCCTTTCATTCGGATCGCTGAAGTAGGCCGCGTTCTTGCCGGTGCCGATGCAGAGCACAGTGTCCGTGCGCACACCACATTTTGCGAGCGTGCGCAACCAGTTCTCTACGAAGGGTGTCACCGCTTTTTCCAGCGCCTTGTAGTCGTAGTAGTTCAGGTTGACAACTGACCTGCGGAGGTTCGATATGGATCCCATTTCACGCAGTGGACCCGGTGCACTGGCTACCGCAGGCACTGCTCGTCCGATATGCATCGGACCCCTCAGGAGACCTTGGTGGGTCGGCTATTCATGAGGTATTTCGTCCTTGGAAATTGTTTTTTTGTCATTCAAGATGTCCGACTGGTGTTCCGAGATAAGCGCAACCGAGATATTTAGACTCTCGTCCGTTGCTTTGCCCGGTGCTCCAAATTGCTTGGCGCAGGGCGTTCGGCCCGACCGCTTATAGACTGCGAGTAGTATGATCAGTGGATATGAAATGCTGGAAGATCAGGCCTTGGCGTTCTTCCGTGCCATGTTGGACCACGGTGCCCCTGGCGCGGATACATCTTGGTATGCGCAGCGTTCCGCAGCGGTGTTGGCGGAGATCGCGTCCACGGGCACCTACGTGCACACAGCCGCAGAGCTCACTTTCGGTGCGCGCCTAGCCTGGTACCACAGCAACAGGTGCATAGCGCGTCATTTGTGGCGTACCCTGGAAGTGTTCGATGCACGCCACGTGACCGATCATGCCGGCGTGGTGGCTCATTTGGAACGCCACATGGATCACGCCTTCAACCGGGGGCGCATCCGCAGCGCCATCACGGTTTTCGCCCCCCGCAGCAAGGGTCCGACCGGCATCGGAGCCGACCGCGTTCGTATGGGCAATCATCAGTTGGTGCGTTATGCAGGGTTCAAAGGCCCGCACGAAAGCGTTGTTGGAGATCCGAGCAGCGTGGCGTTCACCACGCATTGCATTGAAAGGGGATGGGAGCCGGTCCATCATGTCCGATATACCCCCCTGCCATGGTGCATTTGGATCGATGGCCGCGAGATGCCGCCCCACGACATCTTCAGGTTGCGGCCGGAGTTGCTGAACGAGGTGAAGATCTCGCATCCCGAAGCGCCGTTCTTTGCCGACCTCGACCTTCGCTGGTACGCGGTGCCCTTCCTCGCGGACATGGCGCTGGTGATCGGTGGTGTGGTGTACCCCTGCGCCCCGTTCAATGGCTTCTACATGGGCACGGAGATCGGCGCTCGCAACCTGGCCGATGCCGATCGATACGATATGCTGCCCGCCATCGCCGACGGTTTCGGGTGGGACCGTTCCGATGAGCGAAGCATGTGGCGTGACAGGGCGATGTTGGAGTTGAACCGTGCGGTGTTGCACAGCTTCGATGCAGCGGGTGTGCGGATCGGCGATCATCACGCTCTGGGTTCATCCTTCGCCGCTTTCTGCACAGCCGAGGAGAAGAAGGAACGAAAGGTCACCGGCGATTGGACCTGGTTGGTACCACCCGTGTCCGGATCACTATCTCCGCTTTTCCACCGCTCGTTCGATGATGCCGTGTGCAGCCACACCAACTTTTTTCTGCACGCTCCACCCGGCCAAGTGGTCGCAGAACCCGAGCCGGTTGCTGCGTGTCCCTATCACCTGAAGCAAGGCCGGTAGAGTGTGCTCCGCCCGCAGTGCTCAGCGAATGTCAACCAACGCCGCTAAGTACTTGTCGATGTACAGCTCCATGCTCCTCGCCTTGTATTGCATCACATAGCGCGGGTGCTCCAGCGCGATGATCCGCTCGAACAGCCCAAGCCGTTCGTTCAGTTTGCTGAAGTAGGCCGCGTTCTTCCCAGTGCCGATGCAGAGCACAGTGTCCGTTCGCAAACCACATTTTGCGAGCGTGCGCAGCCAGTTCTCCACGAAGGGTGTCACCGCTTTTTCCAGCGCCTTGTCGTCGTAGTAGTTCAGGTTGATGGCTGTGCCGTTCGCCTGTTCCTTCACGAAGCCCAGCGGGCAAACCGCATGCACATACACCTTGCTGTAGAAGTCCTCCGCACCACCGGCCGCACTGATCATCCGGTAGAAAAAGTCACTACTGGGTTCGTGTGTACGTAGTCCGTTCACCGCTATGCCGAGGTCGCTTTCGCAGCGCTTGGTATCGGTGAAGGAGAGGCCCGTGCTGCCTGCACCTAAGCGACCGGGGTTGATGCCGAGCATCAGCGTGCGTGGCTTGTTGTCGCTGTAGTATTTGTGGTGGAAGAGTGTCACGATGCGGCGTACCTCCTCAGCATTCGGACCATTGAAAGGGTCGAGCACGCCTATGCCTTTGGGGAGCTTGGTGTCTTTGAGGGAGAATTGGAGGACGTGGGGGAGGAGACGGTCGGCGAGCATACTGACAAAGAAAAGCAAGTGCGATCCGCCTTGCTTGCAGCGCTCTACCTTTCCGCACCATGCAACGCCGCGCCCAACTCCAGCATCTCGCGAATGCGGAAGGCCCTTGGGACATCCTCGTTATCGGGGGTGGCGCCAGTGGCCTCGGTGTTGCTGTGGATGCCGCCAGCCGAGGCCTGCGCACAGTGCTGTTGGAAGCGCACGACTTCGCCAAGGGCACCAGTAGCCGCAGCACCAAGTTGGTACACGGCGGCGTGCGTTACATGGCACAAGGTCAGATCGCGCTGGTCACAGAAGCCCTGCGCGAACGCGGTCGGCTCTTGCGCAACGCACCGCATGTGTGCCACGACCAGGCCTTCGTGATCCCCTGCTACCGCTGGTGGGAGAGGCCCTACTACCGCATCGGGCTGGGGCTGTATGACCTGATGGCTGGAAAGTTGAGCCTGGGTGCGACGCGCTCGCTGTCGAAAGCGGAAACGCTGAAGCGCCTGCCGGGTATCCAAGGGAAGGATCTGGCTGGAGGCATCCTTTACCACGATGGGCAGTTCGATGATGCGCGGCTTGCGATGGCGCTGGCACGCACTGCCGTGCAACATGGTGGCTGTGTGCTCAATCATGCACGCGTCGTTTCACTGTTAAAGGATGGCAACGGCCAAGTGATCGGAGTGGAAATGGAGGATATGCTCGATGCTTCGCGCCATACCATCCATGCCAATGTGGTGATCAATTGCACCGGTGTGTTCACGAATGCCGTGCTCGCCATGGATAGCACCGACACCAGCGACCACATCGTTCCCAGCCAAGGCATCCACCTTGTATTGGATCGCAGTTTCCTTCCGGGTGATGCCGCGTTGATGATCCCCCGAACGCCCGATGGTCGCGTGCTCTTCGCGATACCGTGGCAGGGCCGGTTGCTGGTGGGCACCACGGACATACCTGTGGAAACCGTGAGCGAGGAACCCAGGCCTATGGAGGGAGAGATCACCTTCGTGCTGGAGACCGTGGGACGCTACCTCACCCGTCAACCCACGCGCGCCGATGTGCTCAGCATGTACGCAGGCTTGCGTCCACTCGCCAAGCCGCAACAAGGGAAGGAGCAACAGACCAAGGAGATCTCGCGTGGCCACCGCGTGCTGATCGCCGATAGCGGCCTCGTCTCGCTCATCGGTGGCAAGTGGACCACCTACCGCAGCATGGCCGAGGATGTGCTGGACCAGGCCGTGTCGCGCTTCGGGCTGAAGGCGGGACCCTGCATCACTTCGACATTGCCGATGAAGGGCAAGCCCGATGTTCCAGTGTCCGGGATCGATCACCTCGCCAGCTATGGAACAGATGCAGAGGTCATTCGAGCGATGATCAACGCCGATCCGAACATGGGCGAGCGCCTGCATCCATCCTTCCCTTTCACCTTCGCCGAGGTGCTTTTCGCAGTGCGCCACGAGATGGCCTGCACCGTGGAGGATGTGCTTGCACGTCGGGTCCGTCTGCTCTTCCTGGATGCCCATGCCGCGATGCAAGCCGCACCGAAAGTGGCTGAGTTGATGGCCAAGGAACTGAGGAAGGACGAAGCCTGGGTCGCCGAGCAGCTTGCCGCGTTCGCTACGCTTTCTGCTGGGTACCGGATGAACCGTTGATCTACTACAAGTGGGTTGAAATTCATGGAACCGCGGATGACGCAGATGGAAGCACATAAGAATGCGTGGCATGCATGCGAGATACGTCCACCATCGGGGCATTCATCCGTGTCCATCGGTGTGAATCCGTGGTTCGGTATTTCGAACGAGCGCCGCCAGGCGCGTTGAACTGCAGTTCGCCATCCCCGGTTCCCATCCTTTCACCATCTTCATCCCACCCATGAAAGGCCCCTTCATCCTCGCCCTCGACCAAGGCACCACCTCCTCCCGCGCCATCCTCTATGATCGCGCTGGCAGCATCGTGGATGCCGTGCAACGTGACTTTCCGCAGCACTTCCCCAAGCCCGGCTGGGTGGAGCATGACCCCAAGGACATCTGGTCCTCGCAAGTTTCGGTGGCCGCCGAGGTGCTGGCCAAACGCGGGCTGGCGGGTGTGGAAATCGCAGCCATCGGCATCACCAACCAGCGTGAAACCACCGTGGTGTGGGACCGCGCCACCGGTGAGCCCGTGTACAACGCCATCGTTTGGCAGGACCGCAGGACTGCTTCCTTCTGCGACGAATTGAAAGCCGCCGGTCACGCCGAA
>JBBEDG010000154.1:0-5133 GCA_040881405.1 Flavobacteriales bacterium
GGGAGCACGCCTACTACCTGAAGTACCAGAACAAGCGCAACGATTACGTGGCCGCTTGGTGGAACGTGGTGAACTGGGACGAGGTGGCGAAGCGGATGGGTTGAACCAGCGCCATTGGCTTCACCTCTTTGCCGATACAACCTTCTAGTAGCTAATGATCCTGGCCCGGACGGGTTACGTTGATCGTGTGGGTTTGGCTGTCGACCCCTTGGCCGAACCGGCTGGACGGTTTCACGCTGCCGTTTTCCCTAGCCTGGCGCAGGTTCCGGAACACTCGCCGGTGTGGGCTTTGTCCCGACAGCCGAGCCGGCTGCCGGACTAGCCCTCCACCAACTCGATATCGAAGTCCACCAGCTCCACGAACTCCTGGATCCGGTTGTCGATATCGGCACGGTCCACCTCCAGCATGCGCTCGATGCCGAACTTCTCGCAGCAGAAGCTGGCCAGCGCACTACCCACGATGATGGCGCGCTTCAGGTTGTCGAAACTGTGGTCGCCACTGCGCGCCAGGAAGCCGATGAAGCCACCCGCGAAGGTGTCGCCGGCGCCTGTTGGATCCACCACATCCTCCAGCGGAAGGGCTGGCGCGAAGAACACGCGGTCCTTGCTGAAGAGCAGCGCACCGTGCTCGCCCTTCTTGATCACCAGATATTTCGGCCCCATGGTCAGGATCTTTCCTGCGGCCTTCACCAGGCTGTGTTCGCCGCTCAGCTGGCGTGCCTCGGCATCGTTGATGGTGAGGATGTCCACACGCTTGATCACCTCCAGCAGCTTTTCCATGGCGCTGTCCATCCAGAAGTTCATGGTGTCCATCACCACCAGCGCGGGGCGCTCGGTCATCTGGTCCAGCACTTTGGCCTGCACCGTTGGGTCCAGGTTGCCGAGCATCACGTAGGGTGCGCTGCGGTACTCCTCGGGCAGCACGGGGTCCAGGTCCAGCAGCACGTTCAGGCGGGTCTCCAGGGTATCCCGCGTGTTCATGTCGTAGTGGTAGCGTCCGGCCCAGAAGAAGCTCTCCTTGCCCTTCAGGATCTCCAGCCCTTGCAGATCGACGCCCCGGCTCCGCAGCTCGGCCATGGTGGCCTCCGGGAAATCGTCGCCCACTACACTCACCAGGCCCATCTTCTCCAGGAACACCGAAGCGGCCAAGCTGATGTAGGTGGCCGCGCCGCCAACGGTCTTCTCGGCCACGCCGAAGGGGGTTTCTATACGGTCGAACGCTACAGTACCTACGGTGATGAGTTGCATGGGGGAGGGTTGGGTGGGGAATGAAAGCGGGTACAAAGATGGAAGGACCGAGGAAGCTGACCTAAGAAAACAAAGAGAGCAGTATTTGCGGCTTTCCTCAACACTTGCTCCCCGGGCTGGACTTGCCCCGATACATATCGGGGCAGCGCCCCCCTGTGCCCTGCTATTGAAAGCGTTGGACCTGGTAGGTTCTGTATTGTTCGTCGTTGAGTATCCGCTCCACAATGATCCTGCTTTTCTGGGCCTTGATCCACAATTCGAGCTTTCGGGCATGCGAACGATCGTTGCAGGGTATGATCGAGCGTATTCGCCAATCGCTGGCTTTGCCCGTAGCTGCTCCTTTGTACTTGTGATCCAAGTGTTCGAGCAGCCTTCGCTGTGGGTCTTCGCTTTCTCCCACGTAGTAACGGTCGAGTGCAGCACTGTAGAGGATGTATACGAAGTGCGCCATGCAACGAAAAAGCCCCAGCATTTCGCTGAGGCTTCTTGCTCCCCGGGCTGGACTTGCCCCGATAAATATCGGGGCAGCGCCCCCCTGTGCCCTGCTATTGAAAGCGTTGGACCTGGTAGATTCTGTATTGTTCGTCGTTGAGTATCCGCTCCACGATGATCCTGCTTTTCTGGGCCTTGATCCACAATTCGAGCTTGCGTGCATGCGAACGGTCATTGCAGGGAATGATCAAACGTATTGACCAGTCGCTGGCTTTGCCCGTAGCCGCTCCTTTGTACTTGTGATCCAAGTGCTCAAGCAGCCTGCGTTGTGGGTCCTCGCTTTCTCCCACGTAGTAGCGGTCGAGCTTAGCACTGTAGAGGATGTAAACGAAATGGGCCATGCAACGAAAAAGCCCCAGCGTTTCGCTGAGGCTTCTTGCTCCCCGGGCTGGACTTGAACCAGCGACCCCCTGATTAACAGTCAGGTGCTCTAACCAGCTGAGCTACCAGGGAAGGTTCCCCTCTTGCGAAGGGACGGCAAAAGTAGCAAGATGAGCGCAACTCGCAAGCGGCTAATCCACAACATCGAAAACGAAGCGGTAGCCGGGTGGTCCCTTTAGTGTCGCCACTTCCCCCGCTGTGCCCTGGCGGAAACGCAGTCGTTCGGTGGAGATACCCGCTTCGACAAGGGTTTGCATGACCTTCGCGCGCCTTGCCTGCTCCAGTTCCTGCCAGGCGCGGGCGTTGGCAGCACCATCCACCAGCGTGGAACTGCGGGCGGTCATGGGCTGGTCCTTGGTGCCCGGTAGCTGCCCATCCATCCAGCTTACGAAGCTGCTGTCGCGCGTTGCAAGTTCCTTCACCTGTAGGCTGTCGTTCTTGGAGAGAGCAGGTAGGGAAGGGAAAAGGTAGCGCCCCTTGGCGGTGAACAATGCCAGTTCTCTCGATTCTGCAAGGCTGTCCACCAAGGGGATCAGGTCCACGCGCAACTCAGGCTTGGCGTGCAGGGCCTTGGCCAGTTGCTGGAGCGCCCTGCGTTGTGGGACTTCCAACTGCTGCTGCAGTTCCTGGAAGCGCACCGACTCCAGCTCTTTTTCATCAGCTCCTTCGAAGGCGCGGGCCAATAGGTTCGCGGGAGCCGAAGCGGCCTTCACCACCAGGTTCTTAAGGATCTGCCATACGATGGGCCACACCTTGAAAGTGGGGTCCTTCAGGTCGCCCTTTATTGGTATATCCAACTCCACCACACCTTTTGCATCCTTCAGCAGCCCGGCCGCCAGGCGGAGGGGAAGGACGAAGGTCTCCGGGTCATGCTCGTCCACCTTCTTCCCGAACTTCAGCCGGTCCACGTGGATGATGTTGCGCGAATCGATGTTGCCGTCCGCGATCTTGCTGCTGCTCATGTAGTCCAATACACCATCCTCCGTGGGGTGGGCAGCATACCAGCGTGTGTAAGCATCCAGATGCGGAAGCATCACGCTATCAAGCCGCACCAGCAGGTCAACGTTGCGGAAGTCATTGGGGTCGAACTCCGCGCGCACCTCCATGGAGCCAATATCGTTCAAGCGTGCTTTCATGGTTACGGGCGCAACCGCGCTGGCGGCATTGAAGCGTTGGGTGCGCACATCGATCTCCGAAAGCTCGTACCGGAAGCTTCGTGGAATGCTGTGGTCCTCGTAGAGCAACCGCCCATTGCGCAGCACCAGGCTGTCCGCGGTGTAATCGCTTGCCGTGAAGGCTGTACCCAGGTAGCTTATGTAGTCCGCAAATAGCACGAAGTAGTTGCTTTCGCTGGCATCCAGCACCATGGCACCCTGCTCCTCGGCCATGCTGTCCGGCACAAGCTTCAGCAGGCGCGTCCAGTTGTCCGTGCCATCGGCCAGTAGGGCGAAGCGCGTATCCAGCCCGTCGATGTCCACCAGGCTCAGTGCGAAGTGTTCACCTTCAAGTGTATCGAGCTTGGCCCGCAGGTGGTGGAGGTCCAGGAGCGGCTCTTGCTGCGGGTCCTTCAACGCCAATCCGCGCAGATCCATGCTGGCGCTCATGGCGATGCCGCTGCTGTCCGCGTAGCTCTGCTGCACGGTGAAGTCCAGGTCCAGCTCGCCTGCCAACGAACCGGCTTGGAAGAAGTCCTGCAAGTAGGGCAGCGACATGGCCAGATCGAAGTCGCGCAGGTGGGCTTCCACAGCATAGCGCGCCAGGTCGGTATCGATCATAAAGCTGCCGTCCAGTCGGGTGCCGTCCATGAGTCCAAGCCCCACCAGAAAATCCATACGCGCTTCTTCGCTGGTGATGCGTGTGCAGGATGCTCCCACATCGACCGCATGCAAGGGTTCGCGAAGCAGGTCGCTCAGGTAGTCGATGCGGCCGTTGCTGAGCGCAATGCCTTCCACGCTGAACAGCACGTCCGACGAGGCGCTGTCGCCCACCGCTTCCGGTTCCTCATCGTCACCCAGTTCCAAGAGGTCGCTGAAGTTGAACCGATCCCCGCGCTGTACGATGCGGAGGTAGGGCTCACGCAATTCGGCGTTACGGAAGCGCCAATGGGCGTTGCGGAAACCATCGATCAGGTTGCCCTTCACACCCAATTTGTTGAAGGAGACGAATACCTGCTCACTCCGGGGTTCATAACACACCAGATCATGTACGGCATAGGTGCCCGTGAAGGGGTTGAGCACGATCGATCCGATGCTTATCCTACGGTCGATCCATGCTTCGCTGTTCTTCTCGATGTAGCGCTTCAACAGGTAAGGCGCTAAGAACGCGGCGATGGCGAGTCCCAACAGGATGATGACCAGGAAGGTCAGCGCGATGCGCTTGCGGCGCGGATTCAGGAACAGTGCCATGGGCCGACTTTATCGGCCGTGAAGGTATCGGCATGCCCTGTACGGCGCCCCTCATCCCGTAACGAAGAACTGCCCCGGTTTCCCGGAGCCGTTCCCAACGGTGGTTGAAGGCACGCTTCAGGCGGCCTCGGCGTGGTCGTCGCGCTTCACCACGCCCAGCACTTGGAAGTTGTTCACCACTACTTCCGTTACGTAGCGCTTGATGCCGTCCTTGCCCTCGTAGCTGCGGTGTACCAGGCGCCCCTCCAGATTGATGGGCGATCCCTTGCGCAGCAGTTTCTCCACCTGGGCGGCGGTGTTGCCCCAGGCCACCACGGTGTGCCACTGGGTATCGGTGACGAATTCCCCGTTGGTGTTGCGGTAGGAATCGTTGGTGGCAACGGTCATGCGGGCCACCTTGCGCCCCTTGGCGATCTCACGCACTTCAGGGTCGAATCCGAGGTTTCCGATCAGGCGTACATTGTTCTTCAGCGTGCTCATGGTACTAAGGTTTTTGGGTTTGACTTTCGGTTCGTGGTCCACTTGTTCCGTTGACCGATGCAAACCTCAGGACGGTGGGGAAGGCCATTCGGGTAATACCCATTTGTAGTCGTTCATAGCCGTTTGC
>JBBEDG010000155.1:0-5130 GCA_040881405.1 Flavobacteriales bacterium
GGGCGGAACGAACGTCAGTGGTATCGGCATCGTGCAGGGCAAGCTGGGCATGATCAACGCCAACGTGGGCACGCGCAAGGGCGGATCGGTGGACCATGCTACACTGATGAAGGCGTTGCGGATCGGTGCGATCACGGTGGAGAACCGACTGCCTACCATCAACATGGTTGAAAGTGGCGGCGCCAACCTAACCGACCAGGACAAGGTGTTCAATTACGGCGGCGAGACCTTCCGCCAGATCACCCAACGCAGCAAGATGGGCATGACGACGATCGCCGTCGTCTTCGGGAACGCCACGGCTGGTGGCGCCTACGTGCCCGGCATGAGCGACTTCTCCATCTTCCAAAAGAAGGCCGCCAAGGTGTTCTTGGCGGGTCCGCCGCTGGTGAAGATGGCCACGAACGAAGAGAGCACCGACGAGGAACTTGGTGGCGCTGAGATGCATAGCCGCGTTTCAGGCGTAAGCGACTACCTCGCCGAGGATGAATTCGACGGCATCCGTATCGCACGCGAGTTGATGCAATGGGTGAAGGTCGAAACGCCGCACCTTCTGCCGCAAGGACCCATCGCCGAACCGAAGTTCGATGCCGAGGACATCCTCAGCGTGGTGCCAGCCAATGTGAAGACGCCCTTCGATGTGCGAGAGCTGATCATGCGTGTCACCGACGGCAGCGAATTCACCGAGTTCAAGCCCGAGTACGGCGGCACCATGGTTTGCGGCTGGGCGAAGATCCACGGCTATCCGGTGGGCATCCTGGCGAACAACGGCGTCATCTTCAGCGAGAGCGCGAACAAGGGCACGCAGTTCATCCAGCTCAGCAACAAGAACAACATCCCGCTGCTTTTCCTGCACAACACCACCGGCTACATGGTGGGCAAGGAATATGAAGAGGGCGGCATCATCAAGCACGGCGCCAAGCTGATCAACGCGGTGAGCAACAGCACCGTGCCGCACCTCGCGCTGATGATCGGCAGCAGCTACGGCGCGGGCAACTACGGCATGAACGGCCGCAGCTACCACCCGCGCTTCCTCTTCGCCTACCCCAACAGCAAGATCGGCGTGATGGGCAGCGAGCAGATGGCCGGTGTGATGGAGATCATCCAACGCCAGAGCGCGGCCGCAGCTGGCAAGGAGTACGACGAGCAACAGGGCCAGATGATCAAGGCCATGCTGATCCAGGAAGCCGAGAAGAAGGCCAACGCCTGGCACAGCACAAGCGAACTCTGGGACGACGGCATAATCGACCCGCGTGAGACCCGCAACTACTTGGGCATGGCCCTCGCCATCGTATACAACAGTCCCATACAAGGCACGGACGGCTACGGCGTGTTCCGCATGTGATCCATGAAGAGCCAGACCACCATGCGACCCATCACATCCATCCTCATCGCCAACCGGGGCGAGATCGCCAGCCGCGTCATCCGCACTTGCCGGAAGATGGGCATCAAGGCCATCGCCGTGTACAGTGAGGCCGACCGCAACGCACCTTTCGTGGCCCAGGCCGATGAGGCCGTATTCCTCGGCGGAAGCGCGCCTACAGAGAGCTACCTCGACATGGATAAGGTGATCGCCGCCGCCAAACGCTGCGGTGCCGATGCCATCCACCCTGGCTACGGTTTCCTCAGCGAGAACGCCGCTTTCGCGGAGCGTTGCGCGAAGGAGGGCATCGTCTTTATCGGTCCGCACCCCGGTGCCATCAGCGCCATGGGTTCCAAGAGCGAGGCCAAGACCTTGATGATGAAAGCCGGTGTGCCCGTGGTGCCCGGTTACCAGGGAGAAGATCAAAGCACTGAGCGCCTTTCGAAGGAAGCTACAGCCATGGGCTTCCCCGTGCTGTTGAAAGCTACTGCCGGTGGTGGTGGCAAAGGCATGCGCATCGTACATCAAGAGGCAGGCTTGAAGGCGGGTATCGATTCCGCCAAGCGTGAGGCGAAGAGCGCCTTCGGTGACGATGAGCTGATCGTGGAGAAGTACATCGCCAGCGGCCGGCATATCGAGTTCCAGATCTTCGGCGACCAACATGGCAACGCGATCCACCTGCTGGAGCGTGAGTGTACCCTGCAACGCCGCTACCAGAAGGTGATCGAGGAAAGTCCTTCACCAGTCATGGGGGAGGACCTCCGCAGCCGTATGGGCGAAGTGGCCGTGAACGCCGCCAAGGCTTTGCGTTACGACAATGCCGGTACCGTGGAATTCATCTACGACGACAAGTCCGGGGACTTCTACTTCCTTGAAGTGAACACGCGCCTGCAAGTGGAACACCCCGTCACTGAGGAGATCACGGGGCTGGATCTTGTTCAGATGCAGATCGAAAGCGCACAGGGCATGCCCTTGCGCGTGAAGCAGCAGGATGTGAAAGGCAATGGTTACGCCATCGAATGTCGCTTGTACGCCGAGGATGCCGCCAACGACTTCATGCCTGTGACCGGTACTGTGGAGCGTTTCAGTTGGCCAGCGGTGGAAGGCCTCCGCGTGGAGACCGCTGTCGAAAGCGGATCGGCCATCACCGTCCATTACGACCCCATGATCGCCAAGTTGGTGGTGTGGGGCGAAGACCGCGCAACCGCCCAGCGTCGCATGGCCTACGTGCTGCGCCAACTGGTGTGCCTGGGCACCACCACCAACCAGGCCTTCCTGCTCAAACTGCTGGAGCATCACGAGTTCCAGGAAGGCAAGTATGACACACACTTCATCCGCGACCGATTCGAGGCAACATCCCTTGAAGCGACCGAAGAGCAATTGCATCTCGCATCCGTCGCCGCGACCTTGAAGGCTTGGCAGCAGCGCGAGAACGGCCGCACGCTCCTGCGCACACTGCCCTCCGGCTGGCGCAACAGCTTCTACACCCACCAGCAGGTTGACTTCAGCCATGGCGATCTTAACTGGTCCGTGAAGTACCGCGCGCTGAATGAAGGCTTCGAGTTCCTGCTCGGCGAAACAATCCATACGGTGAAACTGCAAAACACCAGCGGCGATGAGGTACGCTTCGAGTTGGATGGCGTGCAGCACCGCATGCAGGTCGTCAGCCGTGGCTTGGAACACTTCATCCACAGCGAACGCACCGGTCCATTGCGCATCGTGGAGCAGGACCGCTTCCCATTGAAAGAAGTGGAACGTGTGAAGGGTGGATACACCGCTCCGATCCCCTCACAAGTAGTGAAAGTGCTGGTGACCAAAGGCCAAAGCGTGAAGCCCGGCGATGGGCTGCTGGTCCTCAGTTCCATGAAAATGGAAAGCACCGTTTCCGCTTCCGAGGAAGGGGTGGTGGAGGAGGTGTATGCTGCGGAAGGAAGCAGCGTGGAAGCTGGATCCTTGTTGTTGAAGTTGAACACCTGAGGATCAGATGATCAGAGTATCAGATGATCAGATAATGACCTGACGCAATGGATCTGTACAGCAAGGATCAACTCACCAACGCTCTCTCCGAGACCTACGCCTTCCTGGAGGTGGAGCAGAGCGGACAGGTGCTCGTCATCCGTCTCAACAGACCGGCGAAGAAGAATGCCTTGCACCCGCACATGGTGAACGAGTTGGCCTTTGCGATGAGCTACGCCAAGCACGAGAAGAGCGTGTGGGCCGTGGTGCTGGAGGCGAACGGCGACGTGTTCTGCGCAGGCGCCGATCTCAAAGCCTTCATGGGTGGCGACACCGATTTCACATCAAGCATTCCGAAGCCCTCTGGGGAAGTGCTCATCGGCGAACTCTTCAACAAGGTGTTTAAGCCGGTGATCGCCAAAGTGGGCGGTGATGTATTCGCGGGCGGATTCCTCTTCCTCGCGGGAAGCACCTACGTGGTTGCTGCGGAAGGGCTGCGTTTCGGACTGCCCGAGGTGAAGCGCGGTCTGTTCCCCTACCAAGTGATGGCCGCACTGCTGAACGTGATGCCCGCCCGCACGGTTATCGACTGGTGCATCCGCGGCTACGACCTGCCGGTGGAACGTGCCAAGGAACTCGGTCTGGTAACGCACTGCGTGAAGCGCGACGCCCTCGACAGCACCGTGCAAACCTTGCTCGACGAACTGCTTACCAACTCGCCCACCGCCATCCGCATGGGCCTGGAAGCCTTCGATCACATCCGTCCGAAAGAAGCTGAACACGCCTACCTACTGGGCATGCTGCAAAAGACCGTCGGCACCAAGGATGGCATGGAGGGCCTTACCGCCTTCCGCGAGAAGCGCGCACCGAAGTGGACCGGCGAATAGCAACGAACGAACCGAACGAACATGTCACAGGACAAGGTCATCATCAGTGCGGCGCTCACCGGAGCAGCAACCAATCGCAGCCACTGCCCGAGCATCCCCTACACGCCGGTGGAGATCGCCGAGGAGGCCAAGCGTGCCGTGGATGCCGGTGCCGCCATTGTACACATCCACGCCCGCGAGGACAACGGCATGCCCAGCTGGCGCACCGAGGTCTTCGAGGCCATCAGCAAGGAAGTGCGTGAGCGTTGCCCGGACGTGATAATCAACTACAGCACCGGCGCCATCGGCCTCAGTACCGCCGATCGCATCAAACACCTGCCTGCCACCAAGCCCGACATGGCCGCTTTCAACATGGGCAGCATGAACTACGCGATCTTCAGCAAGAAGCAGAAGCAGTTCTTCTGGAACGGCGTGTTCGAGAACAGCTTCGACACCATGATGGCCGTGGTGAAGTGTATGAACGAGAACGGCATCACGCCCGAGATGGAGTGCTTCGACACGGGCCACATCCGCAACGCTGAGCCGCTGCGCGAGATGGGCCTGCTGCCCGCCAACGCCTGCTACAGCCTGGTGATGGGCGTGCTCGGCGGCATCCCTGCCACACCGGAGAACCTGATGCACCAGATTAGCCAGGTACCCAAGGGCGAGTTCTGGCAGGTCATCGCCATCAGCCGCAAGCAATGGCAGATGGCCGCCATCGCCTGCAGCATGGGTGGCAACTTCCGCGTGGGCCTGGAGGACAACTTCTACCTGCCCAACAACGAGATGGCCACCAGCAACGGCGAGTGCGTGGAATGGGGCGTGAAGCTTGCCCGCATGATGGGCCGCGAACCGGCCACTATCGCGGAAACGCGTGCGATGTTGAACATCCCGCTGCGGGAAGATGTGAAGATGAAATGATGTGGAAATGTGATACCAGCAGGAACG
>JBBEDG010000156.1:0-5129 GCA_040881405.1 Flavobacteriales bacterium
TCCTTGTTGTGGAACGCAGGATTCTGTGACCTCGCTCACGCATCTCACCGGAACTCGTAGTCGTACCCCTCCAACTGGCTGAGGATATCCTGCGGTGCATCGGTCGCGGTGATGCGTCCTTCCACCTTGGGTGCCACGGGACTGAACTTGCCGAAGTACTCGCGCAGGATGTTGTGCATTGTTGCATTCGCGCGGCGTGGGTTCTTCACTTTTTCCAGGCGACATAGCGTGTCCTCCGGATCGCCTTCGCGTTCGCAGGCGGCCACGAGGTAGCTCTTCTTCAGGTCGATGGATTTGCCGCCGATCTTGATCCAGTTCACGCGTTTGCCCATGTCATTCTGCATGGTGAAGTTGGCCGTCATGCCCTTGAAACGTATCACCCAGCCGCCGAAGCGTTTGGCGGGATCCTTCGCGAACACATTGTTCAATTCCTTCTCCAGCCAGTTCCAAAGTTGCTCGCCGGTGGCTTCGCCGTACTTGGCTTCGCTGTCCACGGGGATCATGCTCCAGAGGTTGTCGTTGGTGATGGGCGTGGGGTTCTTGCCATCTGCGACGATCGGCGGGCAGAAACGGAAGCCGTTGCTGATGGCCACGTCGGGCTTCAACTTCCACATGATGGCATCCGTGATCAGGTTGTCCATCGGGTTCTCGATCACGTAGTAGCGCACCAAGGTGTTCTTCGTGCTGCCCACCACGGTGCTCAACTCCGCCTGGTAAGGCGCGCTCACTTCGTCCACGAGCTGAAGCATCTCCTTGTCGGCCGGGTACTTCTCCGGGTCCACGTCCAGCAGTTCGTAGTTACTGTCCTTCACCACGCCGTTCTCCACCACCACGTCCAAGCGTGCGAGGAAGGAGCCGAAAGCACCGGGCTCCACCACCTTGCTGTATTTCGCTTCGATGGGCTTGCGCACGCGTTCGTGTGTGTCGGCACCGAGGATCAGGTCCGCACCTTCCACTTCGGGTTTGTTGGCGAGGTCCACTTGTTGGGCAAGGCCCATGTGTGTAACGAGAAATACCATTGCGCACTGCTCGTAGTCGCGCAGGTAGCGGATATACTTTGCCACGTTCAACTCGGGCTTGGTGAACTGGATGCCGAAGCTATACGCCGGCGACTGGCGCTTGGGTGTGAGCGGATCGTTGTAGCCGATGAAGCCGATCTTCACTCCTGCCACACGCTTTGTCCAATACGGCGGGAAGATCAGTTCGCCCTTGAGGTCTGCATTCGCATCCGCGGTGTTGCTGCCCTCGGGGTAGGGCAGGTGGTACATGTTCGCGCAGATCTTGTCCGCCTTGTAAGCGCCAAGGTCCTTCATCATCATCTCCTTGCCGTACACAACTTCCCAGTTGCCGGGCAACACAAGATCATAGCCCACGCGGTCCATCAGCGGCACGATCGCTCGCCCTTCGCTCTTGGCGGCAACCCCACCGCCCTGGAAACAATCACCACCGTCGATGACGATGGTATTCTCTGGGTCCTCGTTGCGCAGCGTGTCGACCATCGTTTTCAACACACCGTATCCGCCGCGCTTCTTGTACACGGGCTTGCCGTTCTCCAGGAAGAACTCGTCGTGCGTGTGCAGTTGCGAATGGATGTCGCTGGTGAAGAGGATGGTGAACTTGTTGGCTTTACCGCTCTGCACCGCGCGACTACCCACAAGCTCATCGCGGCGTTGCGTATCGCCCATGGAGCCCAGTGCCACGGTGGGACCCAGCGTAAGGCCGGCACCCAGCGCACCCAGCGACTTCAGGGCTTGCCTGCGACTTACACCGGTGAGTTGTTCATCGTGTGCGCTGCAGGTGCAGCCTGGTGGGTGGTGGATCTTGCTCATGGGTTCTGTTGTTTCAACTACGGATGGACACAGATGGTCCTATATGTATCGTACACAGATAGCATGCTACGGTACACAGGCTTCCATTGACTGGTATCGATCCGTGTGCATCCGTGTTCATCCGTGGTTCGAATTCGTATTCAAGGTTTCTTATAGAAGGAGGCGATAGCTCCGAAAGGACCATACTTGTGCTGGCTATCCGGCAAGGTATCCGCAAAAGGACCGAAGGGATGGTCCACGGGCTTCTTGCTGATGTCCGGCCAATCGCCCGTGATGTCCTTCACGGGTCGGCGTTGGGAGTTGACGTAGGCGGCCACGTCCCACGCTTCCTCATCGGAAAGCTGCGGATATTCCCATGTGACACCTTGCGGCATGTTCGCCTTCACGTACCCGGCGAATCGGCTCATGCGGTAAAGTCCCGCACCATCGTTGTAGCTGGCATCGCCCCAAAGCGGCGGGTACTGGTGGGTACGACCATCGGCATTCATGAGACCAGCGCCATCAGCACTGTGGCAGCTTTCGCACTTCGCGGTGTAGATCTCCGCACCGTGTGTAGGATCTGCGGCGCGGTCCAGAAAGGCCAGTTCCATGATGCCGCTGCCCTTGGGCTTCACGCCCTTCTCGAGGCCGCTGCCCAGCCATTCCATGTAGGCCATCATGGCCTGCATCTCGCGGCCGGTGGTGTCCAGCGCGGTGCCGTTCAGGCTGCGCTCCACACAATCGTTGATGCGCTTGGAAACGGTCTCGTTCCTGCCGCTGCGCGCACGCATCTTCGGGTAGGTGCTCCACACCGCACCGTAGTTATTGCCCCAAGGTCTGGTACCTGCATCCAGGTGGCAGTTCTGGCAATTGAGGGCGTTGGTGTTCTGCATCACCATACCCTTGGGGCCGAGGTAGTGGGCGGTGTTCGCGATAAGCTCTCGGCCGTAGCGCACGAGATCACGTTGTTCCTTCGGCAAATGGATCAGCCGCGTGGTATCCGCACCGGTCCACAGGCTGTCGGGGCCGTAGGTGGCCATTTGCGGTGGCGGCGGTTCGAACAGGTCGGCGGGAAGGAAGAACTGCGCGAACACCACCGCAAGGATGAGCCAGACGATACGCTTGCTCCAGCGCATGCCGCCAGTGGGTGGAAGTCCCGCCCTCGCGTTCAGCACGCGCAGGGCATCGTCCACTGCGTACATCACAAGCAGCACCAGCAGCGTGGCGAAGAGGATGAGCAGGGGGATCAGCATGGCGCTGGGTATTGGTTCTGTCGTTATGCAGGTGGTTGATCAATGCGGCAGCTTCTCGCGGAATACGCCATACACGTAGGTGCCCAGCCATGCGCTGAGGAAGGTGACGATGATGACCGAGTAGCCCGCACCGATCTGTGCGAACAAGGGACCCGGACACGCACCCGTGATGGCCCAGCCCAGACCAAAGAGCAGTCCACCGTAGATCTGGCCTTTGTTGAAGGTCTTGTCGGGTATCACCACGGTTTCGCCTTGCACCGTTTTGATCTTGAAGCGCTTGATCAATTGGATGCTGATCATGCCGACCATCACAGCAGTGCCGATGACACCGTACATGTGGAAGCTCTCGAAGCGGAACATCTCCTGGATGCGGAACCAGCTGATGATCTCAGCCTTGAAGAAGACGATGCCGAAGAGCACGCCCCAAGCGCTGTACTTCAGGTTGTCCCACCAAGGCCGTTCCACCTGGCTCTCGTTCACGCACATGGCGTCGAGTTCGCGCTGGCTCAGGTCGCTATTTGCAGCGATGGGTTGTTGGATGAACTTTTCCATGGCGTTAGAGCGTAAGCAAGTAGGGAAGAATGAACCACGTCATAACGATGCCGCCGATCATGAACATGATGGTGGCCACAAGGCTTGGCCATTGCAGGCTGCTGAGGCCCATGATCGCGTGACCACTGGTGCAGCCACCGGCCCAACGTGTGCCAAAGCCCACAAGGAAGCCGCCGAACACGAAGAAGATCAGACCACGTAACGTGAAGAGCTGGTCCCAGCTGAAGATCTCGGCGGGCAGCAAATGGCTGGTGTCGGTGATGCCTTTCGATGCGAGGTACTCCTGTGTGGGTTCGGCCAGTACGATGGGGTTGGGGTCACTGAGGAAGGTGGCTGCGAGGAAGGCACCAACAGCGATACCGCCCACGAAGAAGAGGTTCCAAGCTTCCTTCTTCCAGTCGTACTTGAAGAATGCGACATCTCCGGGAATGCAGGCGGCACAGAGGTGGCGCAGCGAACTGCTGATGCCGAAGGTCTTGTTGCCTACCAGCAATAGGAACGGCACAGTGAGGCCGATAAGCGTACCGGCCACGTACCAGGTCCAGGGTTGTTTGAGCGTCTCGAGCATGTTCGATCGGGGTATATTGGTGAATGGTCGTTGGTGTCCCGATAAGTATCGGGAGGTGAATGGGAATGCCTGTGCGAAAGCCCATTCACCATTGACCATTCGCTTCTTGCGTTTCGGATTATTTCTTCAGCGTGCTTGGGCAGACGTAGTCCGTCACTTTCACGTCCGTGTTGTTCTTGATCGCGTTGAAGCCACCGGCCACGTCGATCACGTTGTGGTAGCCGCGCGACTTGAGGAGGCTGGCCGCGATCATGCTGCGGTAGCCACCAGCGCAGTGGATATAGTTGGGCTCTTCCTTGCTGAAGGCGGCCAGGTTCTGATTGATGAACTGCAGTGAGGCATGCCAGGCACCGTCCACATGTTCGGCCTCGTACTCGCCATCCTTGCGCACGTCCACCACACGGAGTTTATCGGCCGCAAAGCGCTTCGCGAACTCCTCGGCGGAGATGCTCTCCACGGTGTCCAAGTCCATGCCGGCTTCTTTCCAAGCGGCCATGCCGCCCTTCAGATAGCCGAACACGTTATCGTAGCCCACGCGTGCCAGTCGGGTCACCACTTCATCCTCCATGCCTTCGTCGGTCACCAGCAACAGCGGGTGCTTCACATCGGGGATCATGGCGCCCACCCAGGGAGCAAAGTCGCCCTTGATGCCGATGCTGATGCTGCGCGGCACGAAGCCGTCCTTGAAGGTCTGGGCGCCGCGCGTGTCGAGTACCAATGCACCTTCGGTCTCGGCCACCAACTCGAACTGCGCTGGTTCCAAGGCACGCATGCCGCGTTCCTTAACACTGTCCACGCTTTCGATCATGCCCTTGTTCATCGCCACATTCTGTGGGAAGTAGGCGGGCGGCGGCAACAGGCCATCGGTCACTTCCTTGATGAACTGCTCTTTGGTCTCGGCCTTCAGCGCGTAGTTGGTCTTCTTCTGGTTGCCCAGTGTGTCCCAGG
>JBBEDG010000157.1:0-5129 GCA_040881405.1 Flavobacteriales bacterium
ATTGCGGCGCGGCAGGTGGGCCTGCACTCCAAAACCTGACGAAGGTCATCCTTCACCCTGACCACTGTCACACGATCGTCACGCGGCCTAAGGGACTTTTGGCTGCGCTAAGAAGCACCTGATGACCATCATCTTTTTCCTGATCGCAGCCAGCACCATCGTCGCGGTGATATTTCTCGCGGCATTCGTGTGGGCCATTCGCACCGGGCAATATGACGATGATCATTCGCCTGCTGTGCGTATCCTGGGTGATGCACCCCTGAAGCCCGCTGCTCCAAAGACCACTTCAACCGAAAGTCAACTGCAATGATGGAACGTTTCCAATACGACAACAAGATCGTCAACGCCTTCATGATGGCGACGATCACTTTCGGCATCGTGGGGATGCTGGTGGGGCTCATCGCGGCCCTGCAGATGATCATCCCTTGGATGAATGCTGCCGAGTGGTTCACCTTCGGCCGCTTGCGCCCATTGCACACCAACGCGGTGATCTTCGCCTTTGTAGGCAACGGCATCTTCGCCGGAGTGTACTATAGCCTTCAGCGCTTGCTGAAAGCTCGCATGTTCAGCGATGGATTGAGTTGGCTGCATTTCTGGGGCTGGCAGCTGATCATTGTTTCAGCGGCCATCACGTTGCCCTTGGGCATCACCAGCGGTAAGGAGTACGCCGAACTGGAGTGGCCCATCGACATCGCGATCACGCTTATCTGGGTGGTTTTCGGTATCAACATGTTCGGTACCATCCTGAAGCGCCGCGAACGTCACCTGTATGTGGCCATCTGGTTCTACATCGCTACTTGGGTAACGGTCGCCATGTTGCACATCGTGAATTCCATGGCCATGCCAGTAAGCCTCTTCAAAGGCTACAGCATGTATGCCGGTGTGCAGGATGCTTTGGTGCAATGGTGGTACGGCCACAATGCGGTGGCCTTCTTCCTCACCACTCCCTACCTGGGCCTCATGTACTACTTCATGCCTAAGGCGGCCAACCGCCCGGTTTACAGCTACAAGCTTTCCATTATCCACTTCTGGGCGCTCATCTTCATCTACATCTGGGCCGGTCCACACCACCTCCTCTACACCTCCTTGCCCGAGTGGACACAGACCCTCGGTATCGTATTCAGCATCATGCTCATCGCACCCAGCTGGGGCGGTATGCTCAACGGCCTGCTCACACTGCGTGGGGCTTGGGACCGGGTGCGTGAGGATCCCGTCCTGAAGTTCATGGTAGTGGCAGTTACCGCCTACGGTATGTCCACGCTGGAAGGGCCGCTCATGAGTACCAAGATCCTCAACAGCATCAGCCACTTCACCGACTGGACCATCGCACACGTCCACGTGGGTGGTTTGGGCTGGAACGGCTTCCTCACCTTCGGGATCATCTACTGGATGCTGCCACGCATCTTCGGCACCAAGCTGTACAGCGTTAAGCTTGCCAACGTCCACTTCTGGATCGGTACGCTGGGTATCGTGTTCTATGCCATCCCACTCTACTTCGCAGGCTTCACACAGAGCTTGATGTGGAAGCAGTTCACTCCCGACGGATACCTGGTGTACAAGAACTTCCTTGATACCCTGCTGCAGATCAAGTACGCCTACTGGTTACGTGCACTGGGCGGAACCCTTTACCTGAGCGGTGCACTGGTGATGGTCTACAACGTGATCATGACCGTTCGCGCAGGCAAACTGATCGTGAACGAGGATGCCGAAGCACCAGCCTTGGAGAAGGGTGAAGTGATCGCCGATGGTGGCTACTGGCACCGTTGGATCGAGCGTCGTCCTGTACAAATGTTGGTGGTGAGCTTCGTGCTGGTCGCGATCGGCGGGGCTATAGAGATGGTCCCCACGTTCCTGATCAAGAGCAACATCCCGACCATTGCCAGCGTGAAGCCATACACACCTTTGGAACTTCACGGCCGCGATATGTATGTCCGCGAAGGCTGCTATACCTGCCACTCGCAGATGATCCGTCCCTTCCGCAGTGAGACGGTGCGCTATGGCGAGTACAGCAAGGCCGGTGAGTTCGTCTATGACCACCCCTTCCAGTGGGGAAGCAAACGGACCGGACCCGACTTGGCACGCGAGGGTGGCAAGCGTCCCGATAGCTGGCACTACTACCACATGTACGACCCCACCAGCACCAGCGATGGCAGCCTAATGCCGCCCTACCGCGCCATGTACACCAACCTGATCCCACTGGATATCATTCCCGTCAAGATCAGGGCGATGCAGAACCTTGGCGTACCCTATGCCGAAGGTTTCGACGAGTTGGCTGTGGGCGATCTGCAGGCACAAGCCGCAGGCATCGCAGCGAACTTGAAGGAGAACGGCATCGAAGCCGATCCCAACACCGAGATCATCGCGCTCATTGCTTACCTGCAGCGCTTGGGCACGGACATCAGCCGTGATCCTGGAACAGCTACGGTAAGCCAGGTGAACCCTTAACGGAACGAAGTCATGTTGAAGTTCATCAAGCACCACATGACCTCGATCAATGGGATCGAGATCTGGCCGATCCTTGGCTTCCTTCTCTTCTTCACCTTCTTCCTTGGCATGCTGTGGTACGTGATGACATTCTCACGCAGGCACGTGGCCCACATGGAACAGATCCCATTCAACGACAACGGAACGAGCCCGCTTGAACGCCCGGTCCACTGAAACATGTATCCCATGCGCTTCCTTACAAACCGTCCCATCATGCTGCTGCTCGCTGGAGTGGCAGGTATCCTGCCCGCCGCTGCACAGAGTGGTGGCTTCCTAAGCCTTGTGGAGAACCCCTCCATGGAGACCAACTACATCCTGCTGGGTATGGCCGTGCTGCAGGTCATTATCATCCTTACGCTTTCGGGCATCATGAAGACATTGGGAGGCAACGGCCAGGTTTGGGTGAACTACCTGAACGGCCGTAAGGCAGGAATGGTGCTGCTATTGGTGTTCGCAGGCATGGGCTTGGATGCACAAGCCGCCACACCGGGAATTGCATTGATGACCTCCCAGAGTTTGTTCTGGTGGCTCTTTGTAGCGAATGCGGTGTTCTTCATCATCGTCGTGGCGCAACTCATGGTGTTGAAAGGATTGGTGCGTACCCTTTCTGGTAAGCAGGAGCAAGCGGCAACCGCAAAGACCAGTGAACCCGACTTCGCCGATACCATCCTGAGCAAGCTTACCAAGCGCGTGGAGCCCGAGCAGGAAAAGGACATCCTGATGCACCACGAGTACGACGGCATCCGCGAGCTGGACAACGTGCTTCCGCCCTGGTGGTTGTGGTTGTTCTACGGAACAATCATCTGGGGTGTGGTGTACGTGGTGAACGTTCACGTGATCAAGGTGTGGCCCGATCAGGAAACGGAATACGCCCAAGAGATGGCGCAAGCCGAGGTGGACATCGCTGCCTATCTCGCACTGCAAGCCGCTTCGGTGGATGAGAACACGGTGGTGATGCTCACGGATGCTTCCGCAATGGGCAGTGGTAAGGCCACTTTCGAGGAGTTCTGCAAGGCCTGCCACGGTGCTGCTGGCGAAGGCAACGCAGTTGGACCGAACCTTACGGATGCGTACTGGATCCACGGAGGAAGCATCAATGATCTGTTCCGTACGATCAAGTATGGTGTGGCCGAGAAGGGCATGCAAAGCTGGAAGGGTGAATTGAACCCCCAGCAGATGCAGGCCGTGTCCAGCTACATTCTCAGTCTTCAAGGCACCAACCCGCCCAATGCCAAGGAGCCCCAAGGTGAGCTCTACGTGCCCAAGGTCGCTACACCTGAAGAACCCGCAACGGAACAGACCGATGCCACCGCTGACGCTGCAGTAGTTGCAGTGGTTCAGTAAGCCAGTCGCCGGTCGCTTCGGCCGGAATTGAAGTTGCCGCAAGCAGCGGCATGAAGGATGGACACGAAGAGAGACGATCCTGAGGAGCTCTACCGGGACTCGATAGCCACGGTGGATAAACAAGGCAAGCGCATCTGGGTGTACCCTAAGATGCCTTCCGGTCGCTTTACGAACTGGCGCAACGTCGTTGGTTTTTTCCTACTCGGCTTCCTGTTCGGTGCGCCGTTCATACGCATCGGTGGCGAGCCCTTGCTGATGATCAATCTGATCGAGCGCCGATTCGTGCTCTTCGGGCAAACGTTCTGGCCGCAGGACATCCACCTGTTCGTGCTGGCCTTCATCACGCTCATCATCTTCATTGCGCTCTTCACCGTTGTGTTCGGGCGGCTGTTCTGTGGTTGGGCCTGTCCGCAGACCATTTTCATGGAACTGGTATTCCGCCGTATCGAATATTGGATCGAAGGAGATCGCAACCACCAGATAGCGCTCAACAAGGCGCCCTGGACCACCGACAAGGTCATGAAGAAGGTGGGTAAGCACGCCATCTTCCTTGGTATCGCTTTCCTCATCGGCAACACCTTCCTGGCCTACATCATCGGCACCGATGCGCTCTTCGAGATCATCACTCAACCACCCACGGCGCACCTGGCAGGCTTCATCGCCATGCTGGTTTTCACCGCTGCGTTCTACGGTGTTTTCGCCTTCCTGCGCGAGCAGGTCTGCACCACCATCTGCCCCTACGGTCGATTGCAGGGAGTGTTGCTGGACCGCGATTTTATAGTGGTGGCCTATGATCATGTGCGTGGCGAGCAACGCAGCAGCTTCCGCAAAGGCGAGGATCGCGCGGCCGTGGGCAAGGGCGATTGCATCGACTGCAAAGCCTGTGTGGTGGTGTGTCCCACGGGTATCGACATCCGCAACGGTACCCAGCTGGAATGCGTGAACTGCACCGCTTGTGTTGATGCCTGCGATCACATCATGGACCGTATCGAAAAGCCCCGCGGGCTGATCCGATACGCCAGCGAGAACGAGATCGCGGACAAGAAGACCTTCCGCTTCACCGCGCGGATGAAGGCCTACTCGGCCGTGCTTGTACTGCTCATCGGTGTCATCGTTACACTCATCGCCACCCGCACCGATGTGGAAGCCACCGTGCTGCGCACACCCGGAACGCTGTACCAGAAGCAGGACGATGGGCGCATCAGCAACCTCTATCAGTACCGATTGGTGAACAAGACCACACGCGACATGCCCATCCGCCTCGAATTGCTCGATGTGGACGGCGAAGTGAAGCTTGCTGG
>JBBEDG010000158.1:0-5108 GCA_040881405.1 Flavobacteriales bacterium
AATGGAAGTGTGAGTGTTGCTACCGGTGGTATTTGGACCGGAGGTACCGGTGTGTTCACCCCCAACAACACCACCCTCAACGCTACCTACGCACCCACTGCGGCCGAGATCGCAGCAGGCAGCTTGACACTCACGCTCACCACGACAGGTAACGGTACCTGCATCGCGGCAACCAGCAGCCGCACCATCACCTTCACACCTGCACCGGTGGTGAATGCTGGTGTGACCGGAACGGTATGCGCGAACAACAGCGCGATCATTTTGAACGGTTCCGCGACCGGATCTACCGGTGCGGTTTGGAGCGGAGGAACGGGAACCTACAGCCCCAATAGCAGCGCCCTGAACGCCGTGTACACACCGAGTGCTGCCGAACGCACGGCGGGTACGGTCACGCTCACACTTACCACGGTGGGCAATGGCACGTGCAACGCCGAGAGCGCGCAGGTCACCTACACGATCACGCCTGCACCTACTGCGAATGCCGGTAACGATCGTGTGGTATGTGCGAACAACGCATCGGTAAGCTTGAACGGAAATTTCACGGTCGCCACTGGCGGTGTTTGGAGCGGTGGTGCTGGCACCTTCGACCCCAGCACCACCAACATGAACGCGATCTATACGCCCACGGCGTCAGAGATCGCGAATGGCAACGTCACACTGACGCTCACCACCACCGGTAACGGTGGATGTGTGGCCGTTGCGGATCAGATGGTCATCAGCTTCACGCCCGCTGCGGTGGTGAATGCAGGTGCGCCGGTCTCCCTGTGCGCGAACAACGCTGCAGTTGCATTGAACGGCAGCGTGACCGGTGCGACCGGCGGCGCCTGGAGCGGTGGAGCGGGCACCTATGCACCGAACAATACCACACTGAATGCGACCTACACACCAACCGCTGGTGAGATCGCCGCAGGTACCTTGACACTTACGTTGACCAGCACAGGCAACGGTACTTGCCTGCCGGTAACGAGCACCAGCGTGATCAGCTTCACGCCAGCACCTGTCGTTAATGCGGGCCTGAACGGAACGGTCTGCGCGAACAACAGTGCCATCATCCTGAACGGTTCCGTGACCGTTGCTGGTGGTGGAACCTGGACCGGTGGTGCAGGCACTTACGCGCCGAACAACACTACACTGAACGCGACGTACACGCCCACGGCAGCTGAACGCACGGCTGGCACGGTGACGCTCACGCTCACCAGCACCGGCAACGGTACCTGCAACGCAGTGGCCGACCAAGTGACCTTCACGATCACACCTGCTCCGACAGCGAATGCAGGTGCGGATCAGACCTTGTGCAGCAACAACCCGGTGGCCACCTTGGGTGGAAGTTTCACGGTCGCAACGGGCGGTGTATGGAGCGGAGGCAACGGCACCTTCGACCCGAGCACCACGAACATGAACGCGACCTACACGCCCACTGCGGCGGAGATCGCAACGGGTAACGTAACGCTCACCTTGACCACCACGGGCAACGGAACCTGCAACCAGGTCACGGACAACATCACATTGAACTTCACGCCTTCGCCGGTGGTGAATGCGGGTGCTGCTGTATCGCTCTGCGCGAACAATGCACAAGTGGCGCTGAACGGAAGTGTGAGCATTGCAACGGGCGGTGTATGGAGCGGTGGAGCAGGATCCTTCACGCCGAACAACACCACGTTGAACGCGACCTACACACCAACCGCTGGTGAGATCGCCGCAGGCACCTTGACACTGACCTTGACCAGCACCGGCAATGGGAATTGCAACGCTGTTGCTGCCAGCCGCGTGATCACCTTCACGCCAGCACCTGTCGTTAACGCTGGAGCCAATGCTTCGGTGTGCGCCAACAACAGCGCGATCGCATTGAACGGATCTGTGACCGGTGCAACGGGTGGAACTTGGACCGGCGGTGCAGGAACCTATTCGCCGAATGCTACCGCACTTAACGCGACATACACGCCCACGGCAGCTGAACGCACGGCTGGCACGGTGACGCTCACCTTGACCAGCACGGGCAACGGCACCTGCAACGCAGTGGCCGACCAGGTGACGTTCGCGATAACACCCGCTCCAACGGCGAATGCGGGTGCGGATCAGACGCTGTGCAGCAACAATCCGGTGGCCACGCTGAGTGGAAGTTTCACGATCGCAACGGGTGGAGTGTGGAGCGGTGGCAACGGCAGCTTCGATCCGAGCACCACGAACATGAACGCGACCTACACGCCCACTGCGGCGGAGATCGCAACGGGTAACGTAACGCTCACCTTGACCACCACGGGCAACGGAACCTGCAACCAGGTCACGGACAACATCACATTGAACTTCACGCCTTCGCCGGTGGTGAATGCGGGTGCTGCTGTATCGCTCTGCGCGAACAATGCACAAGTGGCGCTGAACGGAAGTGTGAGCATTGCAACGGGCGGTGTATGGAGCGGTGGATCAGGATCGTTCACGCCGAACAACACCACGCTGAACGCGACGTACACACCGACCGCGGGTGAGATCGCTTCAGGTACGCTCACCTTGACATTGACCAGCACAGGCAATGGCAACTGTAGCGCAGTGTCGGCCAACCGCGTGATCACTTTCACGCCAGCACCTGTGGTTAACGCTGGTGCGAACGCTGCGGTGTGCGCCAACAACAGCGCGATCGTATTGAACGGTTCCGTGACCGGTGCTACCGGTGGAACCTGGACCGGTGGTGCAGGCACTTATGCGCCTAACAACACCACACTGAACGCCACCTACACGCCCACCGCTGCTGAACGCACTGCTGGCATGGTGACGCTCACGCTCACCAGCACCGGAAACGGTACCTGCAATGCGGTGGCCGACCAAGTGACTTTCACGATCACACCCGCTCCGACAGCGAACGCAGGTGCGAACCAGACGCTGTGCAGCAACAACCCGATCGCGTCGTTGAACGGCAGCTTCACCATCGCAACGGGCGGTGTGTGGAGCGGTGGCAACGGCAGCTTCGACCCGAGCACCACGAACATGAATGCGACCTACACGCCCACTGCGGCGGAGATCGCGAGCGGCAGTGTGACCCTCACCCTCGCCACGACCGGCAACGGAACGTGCAACCAAGTGAGCGACAACATCACCTTGAACTTCACCGCATCGCCTGTGGTGAACGCGGGTGCGGATATCTCCCTCTGCGCGAACAACGCAGCCATTGCCTTGAACGGCAGTGTGAGCGTGGCAACGGGTGGTGTATGGAGCGGTGGCCTCGGTAGCTACAACCCGAACAACAGCACGCTGAACGCGACCTACACGCCGACCGCAGCTGAGATCGCGGCAGGCAATCTGACGCTCACACTCACCAGCACCGGCAACGGCACCTGCAACCAGGTATCGGATAGCCGTGTCATCAACTTCACACCTGCGCCCACGGCGGATGCGGGTGCCAACGCGACTGTCTGCGCGAACAACAGTGCCATCGCGCTGAACGGCAGCGTCACTGTTGCCACCGGCGGTATCTGGACCGGCGGCACGGGTACGTACAGTCCGAACAACACCACGCTCGCCACCACCTATACCCCAAGTGCTGCCGAACGTACCGCCGGTACGGTGACACTGATCCTGACCACGGTAGGCAACGGCACGTGCAGCGCTGTGAGCGATGCAGTGACCTTCACCATCACGCCAGCACCAACAGTGACGGCCGGTGCCGATCAAACGCTTTGCGGAAACAATGCGAACGCAACGCTTAACGGTGGCTACACGGTGGCCACGGGCATCATCTGGACCGGTGGTGCGGGCACCTTCACACCTGGCAACACGGCCGTGAATCCGGTTTACACGCCGACCGCTACGGAGATCGCCAACGGCAGCATCACGCTGACGGCAACGACCACCGGTGTTGGTACCTGTATCGCTGTGAGCGATGCGATGACCATCGCCTTCACACCCGCACCAACGGCGAACGCTGGCGCGGATGTGACGCTGTGTGCGAACAACGCGAGCGTCTCCTTGAACGGCAGTGTAACGCTCGCCACAGGTGGTGTTTGGAGCGGTGGTGCAGGCACCTACGCGCCGAACAACACGGCGTTGAACGCGACCTACACGCCCACCGCTGCGGAACTCGCCGGTGGCATCCTCACCTTGACCTTGAGCACCACCGGCAACGGTACGTGCAACGCCGCTACCGATAGCCGTGTGATCACCTTCACCCCGGCACCTGTCGTGAATGCGGGTGCGAACGGATCGGTCTGCGCGAACAACAGCGCCATCAGTTTGAACGGCTCGGTGAGCGGTGCTGGCGGTGGACTGTGGACCGGCGGAACGGGCACCTTCAACCCGAACAACACCACGCCCAACGCGACCTACACCCCGAGCGCAGCAGAGCGCACCGCAGGCACGGTAACGCTGACCCTCACCAGCACAGGCAATGGCCTGTGCAACGCGGTGAACGATGCGGTGACCTTCACCATTTCGCCAGCACCAACAGCGAATGCGGGTGCCGATCAAACCCTGTGCAGCAACAACCCGGTAGCGAGCTTGAACGGCGGATACACCGTGGCAACGGGCGCGGTATGGAGCGGCGGCGCAGGCAGCTTCTTCCCGAGCACCATCAACATGAACGCGACCTACACGCCCACGGCGGCGGAGATCGCGAACGGCAGCGTGACCCTCACGCTCACTACCACGGGCAACGGCCTCTGCAACCAGGTATCGGACAACATCATCTTGAACTTCACGCCATCGCCTACGGTGAATGCCGGTGCCGATGCATCGGTGTGCGTGAACAACCCGGTTGTATCGCTGAGCGGAGCTGTCAGCATCGCCACGGGTGGTATATGGAGCGGTGGTGCGGGATCCTTCACACCGAACAACACAGCGCTGAACGGAACGTACACGCCTACGGCAGCTGAACTCGCAGCGGGCACTATCACGTTGACCTTGACCACCACGGGCAATGGCAACTGCGTATCGGTATCGGATAGCCGCGTGATCACCTTCACGCCTGCGCCGATCGTTAACGCTGGTACCGTTGCATCGGTCTGTGCGAACGCGCCGCTGATGAGCTTGAACGGCAGCGTGAACGGTGCGACCGGTGCGATCTGGAGCGCTGGTGCTGGCACGTTCTCGCCGAACAATACTGCACTGAACGCGACCTATAC
>JBBEDG010000159.1:0-5087 GCA_040881405.1 Flavobacteriales bacterium
GCGCGCCCCCTTTCGCATTCAGGGGCTCCCGCACTTCGGGCCAACCCACAATTCCTGACCTTTGCCCCCGCATGGACAAACGATCACTGGCGTGGGGAGCGGCACTGATGGCACTTGCCGTGGCACTCGGTGCCTTCGGTGCACATGGATTGAAGGCAAAGGTTGACGCCGATGCACTGGCCCAATGGAATACCGGGGTGCAGTATCACTTCCTGCATGCTCTTGGATTGCTGCTGCTCGCGAACCTTGGTGCTCAGCTACCACCCAAAGCCATTTCGCGTATTCGTATGTTCTTTCTTTCGGGCATCCTATTCTTCTGTCTTTCGCTTTACCTGCTCAGTACCAGGGCCATCCTCGGCACCCAGTTCCTCACGCCCATCTTGGGGCCGATAACCCCTCTTGGCGGACTTTTCTTCATCGTGGGGTGGATGATACTGTTGATAACCACTTTACTCAACAAGGACCAAGGTTAGCTTCCTGTTAACAAGGAGGGCTAATTTTGCACCCCTATTCCAAAATCAAGGACATGAACGAATTCGGCCGTAAACCGAAGAACGCCGATCTCTCGAAGATCGGACTCGGACGCGTGGGTGACGCTTACTGGAACCTCGAACCCGCTGAGCTGGTGGAGCATACCATCCTTAACGGGCAGGGTGTGTTCGCATCCTCTGGCGCACTTGCTGTGGATACCGGTGAATTCACCGGCCGCAGCCCCAAGGACAAGTTCTGCGTGAAGGATGCCAAGACGGAAGGCACCGTTTGGTGGGGCGATGTCAACATTCCCTTCGATGGAGCCAAGTTCGATGCGCTCTACGACAAGATGTGCGCCTACCTGCAAGGGCGTGATGTGTACGTGAAGGATGCCATGGCCTGCGCCGATCCCGCCTACACCTTGAACCTGCGCGTGGTGGCCGAATACCCATGGAGCGCCATGTTCGCCGGCAACATGTTCCTGCGTCCAACGCACGAGCAGATCGACGGTTTCGATCCCGAGTGGCATGTGGTATGCGCACCGGGCTTCACGGCCGACCCCGAGAAGGATGGTACCCGCCAAGCCAACTTCGCCATCATCAACTTCACCAAGAAGATGATCATCATCGGTGGCACAGGATACACCGGCGAGATCAAGAAGGGCATCTTCACCGTGCTGAACTACGTGCTGCCCCAAGAGCACAATGTGCTCAGCATGCACTGCAGCGCCAACATCGGCAAGGACGGCGACACCGCTGTGTTCTTCGGATTGAGCGGTACAGGTAAGACCACCTTGAGCGCCGATCTCGATCGCCGCTTGATCGGCGACGACGAGCACGGCTGGAGCGACCAGGGAGTATTCAACTTCGAGGGCGGATGCTATGCCAAGTGCATCGACCTGAGCAAGGAAAAGGAACCCCAGATCTGGGATGCCATCAAGTTCGGCGCCATCCTAGAGAACATCGTGTTCAAGGAAGGTTCTACCGAGGTGGACTTCGCGGACGGCACCAAGACGGAGAACACCCGGGTCAGTTACCCCATCCACCACATCGACAACATCGCTGAACCCAGCGTTGGTGGTACGCCGAAGAACATCTTCTTCCTGACCTGCGATGCTTACGGTGTTCTGCCGCCCATCAGCCGCCTTACCCCAGGCCAGGCCATGTATTGGTTCATTAGCGGCTACACCGCAAAGGTGGCCGGTACCGAAGCCGGCATAACAGAACCCAAGACCGTGTTCAGCGCTTGCTTCGGTGCACCCTTCCTGCCACTGCACCCTACCAAGTATGCTGATATGCTTGGCCAAAAGATGAAGGATAACGATGTGCGCATCTGGTTGGTGAACACCGGCTGGAGCGGTGGCGCCTACGGCGTTGGCGAGCGCATCAAGCTGAAGTACACCCGGGCCATGATCACCGCTGCACTTACCGGTGAATTGGACAACGTGACCTACGACGAACACCGCGTCTTCGGCCTTAAGTTCCCAACCACCTGCCCCAACGTGCCGGATGCCATGCTCAACGCACGCACCTCCTGGCAGAGCGAATCGGCCTACATGGAGCAGGCCGATAAGTTGGCCAAGGCCTTCGTGGACAATTTCAACAAGTACAAGGAAGGCGCCAACGAGGAGATCCTCGCCGCAGCCCCCAAAGTCGCCGCAAAGGCCTGATACCGCATAAATCGATAATGCCGGAGCCCCATCGCAAGGTGGGGCTCCGGTGTTACCAAGGATACCTTTGTTCCGTGACGAGGATGACGTGGAGAACGTGGCTGGCTTGCAGCTTGTGCATAGCGATGCAGGTGCTGCAGGCCCAGCGCATCGAATTGGTGCGAACATTAACACCAGAGCAGTCACAGGCGGACCTGGAGATACTGGCCTCGTTGCTGGAACAGGTACACCCGGATCCATACCGATACACTTCCAAAGGCGAACTCGACCGAATGGTGGACCGGGTGCGGGATAGTCTTGCCCTGCCGCTCACCGTGGCAAGCTTCCGCGCTTCCCTCGCACCTGTTTTCCACGCCATTGGCGACGCACGTTTCCAGCTCGAACACCCGGAGACGGATGCAGCAGCACAGCTGTTACCGGTGAAAGTACTCGTGCAAGGGGAGAAGGTACTGGTAGTGGATGAGACCAAGGGCTTTCGTAGCCTGCCGATCGGAAGCAGCATCATCTCCATCAATGGCATACCGATAGGAACCGTGTTGGAGAGAATGGGCGCCAACGTTGTCGCCGATGGTCACAATTCCACATTACGCGAGGCGATCATCGGTTCGCGCTTTTCGGAGTTCTACCACGGCTACGTGGAACAAAGCAGCACCTTCAATATCGAGTACTTCGATCCGCAAGGGATCCGGAACGAGTTGCTTGTCATGGGCTTGACGCGGGATGAAGTTGTGCGTTCGCAAAAGCCTGGCGGTGTTCAGCTTGCTCCGTGGACCAGTACGATACACCCCGACCAAGATGCCCTTTGGCTGACCCTTTCCACACTGGAGCAGGAAGAACTGGACAAGGCCGACCTGGACCCTGCGAAATACCTACGCGCCCTTCTGAAGGAAATGAAGCGCAAGGGCCTTCGCGATCTGGTGATCGATGTGCGCAACGCGGACGGGCGTGAGCTGGCCTCGGCCGAACTGCTCTTCTCCTTCATTGCCAAAGAGCCCTTTCGCGTGGTGCAGGATATGTCCGTGCGCAGCATGGAACCGCCGGCCACGGATGCGAACGTTACCATACCAGCTGAATTCTACGGTTCCTTGGCAGGGCTCTTTCTTCCCCAAGGTTCGGGGGCGTACCATGTGCGTGCCGACGATCATCGCTTGGAACAACTAACACCGATGAAGCGGGCGTTCGCCGGAAAAGTGCATGTGGTATGCAACGGTGGTACACGCGGGGCCGCGGCAGCTTTCGTCATGCTGGCCAAGCGCAGCAATCGTGCGCGTATCGTGGGCGAGGAGGTGGGTGCCAATTCGGGTAGCTTCACAGGTGGTCGTGCTTTGGATGTGGAGCTCCCAAATTCAGGCTTCCGTATTTCCATACCGCTGGTGCGCTATGTGCCCGATGGTGTTTCCAACGCTCCTTTGGACCGCGGAGAAATGCCCCACCACACCGTGGTGCAACGTGCTGAGGACTTGGCCAAGGGACGCGACACCGTGAAGGGCGCGCTACTGCAATTCTTCAACGAAATGCAATGAAGGCCACGCTCGTGATCTGCGCCCTCCTTGGTCTGTGCGCATGCGGCGGTCCCGTTCCAACGCCAGGTCCGGACAATACCGAGTGGGAGCAAAGGCCGCTGCAATACGCACGCAGTTTCACCATCGAAGCGCGTGGCAACGAACGCAGGTTGACCGTATTCGGCCCCGGCGGCCGCACGGACACCACCGACGTGTATGTGCTATCCCCGGACGGGACGCAGGACCTGAGCATACCCATGCAGCGCCTGGCCGTGGTGAGCACCACGCATTTGTCCTACATCCAAGCATTGGGCAGACTGCGGACCGTTGTGGGCGCAGCCCACCTGGATCGCATCGTGGACAACGAACTGCGGTCCGCGCTTTCGCAAGGTGCAGTGGATATCGGCACGGCCGATGGACTGGATCGCGAACGCCTGATCGCACTGGCCCCCGATGCCGTGCTGGACTATCCCTTCGGACGCAGCGATGTGGGCCCACAACTATTCGGGATACCGCGCATAGCGGTCACGGAATACTTGGAGGAGCATCCGTTGGGCCGTGCGGAATGGCTCCGGTTCTTCGGCGTATTGCTTGGGTGCGAAGCCCTTTCGGACAGCCTGTTCACACAGATCCAGGAGCGATACGCTGCCGAAGTGGTCGCAGATCCCCAAGGTCGTCCGCGCGTCTTCTTCGGAAGTGTGTGGCAGGGACAATGGTTCGTGCCACCCAACGGAAGCTACATGGCCACACTGGTGCAGGACGCTGGTGCAGCGCTCGTGTTCGGCGATCGCCGCGGCGGGGAGAATGTTGCCGTGGACCTCGAAACGGTGCTCAACGCATGTGCCGATGCCGACCATTTCGGAGCGATCCTCGCTGTTGATGGCACGCCCGATGCACTGGCCTTGGTGGGTGGCGACAGCCGACTGGCAACATTAAGGGCCGTTCAGCAAGGCGGCTTCCACGGCAACAGCGCCACCAGAGACCTCTTCGGCAAAGCCCTCCTTGAACCGGATCTTGTGCTGCGCGACCTGGCCTGCATTTTCCACCCAGCCCGCTGCAACGCCCACGTGCCATTGTATTTCGCGCCCATCGAGTAGCCAAGCAATTCGCACCACATGCCGATCAGTCCCATAGGGACGGCACTTGGTAGAATATGGATCGCCTTATCCCACCATCAGTCCCGTCGGGACGGCATGTTGGTAGCGCCGTAACGATCGCCCTATCTCGCCACCAGTCCCGTAGGTCAGATACCTATCGGACCGGCATCTGGGTAGAATATCGATCGCCTTATCCCACCATCAGTCCCATCGGGACGGCATGTGGTTAGCGCCGTAACGATCGCCCTATCTCGCCACCAGTCCCGTAGGTCAGATACATATAGGACCGACATGTGGGTATTGCCATCGGCCCGCCAAATGCATCCCCGTTGATCTCAACCTCTCAAT
>JBBEDG010000160.1:0-5071 GCA_040881405.1 Flavobacteriales bacterium
CGCCGAACTCCACCAGGCCCATGTATGTCTCGGCGTGTGCCACCACCTTGTCGGCATGCAGGCACAGCTCGCAGCCACCACCAAGGGTCAGGTTGTGCGGCGCCACCACCACGGGGATGCTGCTGTAACGTACGCGCATCATGGTGTTCTGGAAGGTGCGCACGGCCATTTCGAGGTCCTCGTATTCCTGCTGCGCGGCCATCATGAAGATCATGCCCACGTTGGCACCCGCGCTGAACAGTGCTGCATCGTTGTATACCACCAATCCTTTTCCGCTTTCCTCGGCCAGATCGATGGCTTTGTTCAGGGCTTGGATCACTTCCGCACCGATGGTGTTCATCTTAGTGCTCCAGCTGAGGCACAGGATGCCATCGCCGAGGTCGCGTACTTGCGCGTTCGGGTTCTTCCAAATGATGCTGCTATCGGGCAGGTCGGCCAGTACGATGAGGCCTTCGCCACGTGGTACTGCTTTGTAGCTCTTGCTTGCGGCATCGTAGTACATGCGTTTGCCGCCTTACACTTTGTAGAAGCTGGTATGTCCGGCCTTCAGCATGTCGCCGATCCACGCGGCCATCTTCACGCCTGCGGCATCCATGTCCTTCACGGCCTTCTCCACACCGATGGCATCCCAGTATTCGAAGGGGCCAAGTTCCCAGCCGAAGCCGGCGCGTAGGGCGTCGTCGATCTTGTACAGTTCGTCGCTGATCTCGGGAACGCGGTTGCTCACGTAAGCGAAGAGCCCGTGGAAACTGCGGCGGTAGAATTCGCCAGCCTTGTCCGTGCCGTCGTACAGCACAGGTACACGCTTGTTCAGATCGTCGTGTTTCTTGGCGGCTTCCAACGTGGCGAACTTTGGCTTGACCTGCTCGCGGTACTCCATGGTATTCAGGTCGAGCACGAGGATGTCACCCTTCGCTGAATTGCGGTCCTTGAAAAAGAAGCCCTTGCCGGTCTTGCTGCCGAGCATGTTCTTCTCCACCATCTCTTTCAGATAGTCGGGGATGGTGAAAAGTGCGTGTTGCTCATCGTCCTTGCAGTTCTCGTTCAGCCCGTTGGCCACGTTCACCAAGGTGTCCAAACCCACCACGTCCGCAGTGCGGAAGGTGGCGCTCTTGGGGCGACCCAAGACGGGTCCTGTCAGGCGATCGATCTCTTCCACCGTCAGCCCCATTTCCTTCACAGCATGGAACAGGCCCATGATGCTGAACACGCCGATGCGGTTGGCGATGAAGGCGGGACTGTCCTTGCACACCACGGTCACTTTGCCGAGGATGCGCTGGCCGTAATCCTCCAAGAAGGTGATCACCTTCGAGTCCGTATCGGGACCGGGGATGAGCTCCAGCAAAGGGAGGTAACGCGGCGGGTTGAAGAAGTGCGTTCCGCAGAAGTGCTTGCGGAAATCCTCGCTGCGGCCTTCGGCGATCGCCTTGATCGGAATGCCGCTGGTGTTGCTGGTGATCAGCGATCCGGGCTTGCGGTGCTTCTCCACTTTCTCAAGCAACTGTTGCTTGATGTCGAGCCGCTCCACGATCACCTCGATCACCCAATCGCAGTCCTTGATCTTCGCTAGATCATCATCGAAATTCCCGGTTGTGATGCGCTTCGCGAAACGCTTGTCGTAGATCGGCGATGGGTTGCTCTTCAGTGCGAAGGTCAGCGCGTCGTTGGTGATCTTGTTGCGCGCGGCTGGGTCCTTGCTATCGGCCGCGTCCTTGGGGACGATGTCCAGCAGCAGCACCTCGGTGCCGGTGTTCGCGAAATGGCAGGCGATGCGGCTGCCCATGACGCCGCTACCCAGCACGGCGACTTTACGGATGTTCCTGTTGTTGCTCATGTCAGCAGTTCCTTGCGTTCAAGTAGTTCATTCAGTTTGTCCATCACTTGGCGGAAGTGCAGGAGGTCCTTTTCAGGGATCTCAGCCTGCACAAGTTCGTTGAATTTGATCACGGTCTCGCGACTCACATCGCGCATTTTCTTGCCTTTGGCGGTGAGCAGGATGCGCACCATGCGACCATCGCTTTCATCACCCACTCGCTTGATCAGCCCTTCGACCTCCATGGTCTTCAGGGTGCGGGTAAGGCTGCGTGGTTCCATGCCCATCTTGGGACCGAGCTTGGTGCTGGGCGTGCCTTCCGGCTCCACGTTGAGGAGGATCTGGCCAATGGCCATGCTGCCACCATACTTGCTGGCCGCGTTGTTGTAAAGGCGTGCAATGCGGTGCCACGCCCAGCGGATGTGGAAGTCGATGGTCTCCTCTGGCTTCATCCTTAGTTCTGATCGGATCCGAAGGTAGCGACCAAATTCGTATGCGCGCATACCATTCGCGGAATTTTCTGTTCAAGACCCATGGGCACGGTGTTTGTAAATTCGCGGCGCTATCGAATTGGTAGCAACCTAGCTGATACCATCATGCGTTCCGCACCCTTTTTTATCCTCGGGCTTTCCTTGTTCGCTTTTGCTTCTTGTACCAAGGATGATCCATCACCTACACCGCCTATTGGTGATGCCGGTCCACGACTGATACTGAAGTTCAGGTTCGATAGCACGCAGGTCCGCCTGAACAACCTGGGCCAGCCCACCACTGTATCCGCAGGACGTGGTGCACAAAGCCCGCGCTTCAACAGAATGAGCGCCCACTATGTGGAGTTCGCATCCACTGCCACTACAGCGCTTGGCCAAGGCGATGTGGTATACCTGGCGCCAGAGACCAACCTCGGCGGAAGCACGGCGATAGACCACGACCTAGGCATCCAGGTGGCCGAAGGAAATGCCTTCCTCGATGTTCCCCTGAACTCGCTGGAGCCGGGTACCTACCAATGGCTGCGGGTTTCCCTGGCTTATCAGAACTACGACATTCGCTTCGGTGCTCTGGGCTCGATATTCACCGGAACGATCGCCTCTTTCATCGGGTACAACACCTACATCGGTTCGTTCCTGGTGAAGGACAGTACGGTTACTGTGAACAGCAACCGTCCACAGGGCTTTTGGGCCTTCGAGGTGAACAACCCACCGGTGGCTACACCCGTAGAAATAGGTCAGGCGCCGGGCACCACGGTACCCAATCCCATCTTCGCTACATCTCCGATCCCGGCCGGGTCCTGTGTGGTCACCGGAGCATTCCCTGCACCATTCACGGTTACTGGTACCGAGACGGAGGACGTGGTGATCACCGTATCCCTCAGCACCAACAAGAGCTTCGAGTGGATCGAGAACGATGCCAACAATGTCTTCGATCCCATCAATGGCGAAACGGTCGTTGACATGGGCGTGCGGGGCATGATACCGATAGTGGAGTAGGGTGCTCAGCGTACTTCCACCCCGATCTCAAGCTTCAAAGCTCCACGTGGGCAGGGATCGTTCACGCTCTCCACGCGCACCCATAGCAGGCCGGAGCGCTCTCCGGTAGCACGCACCGTGACCCCACTGGCACCGCGTTCCATGATCTCCAATCCTGGCGCTGTGCTCCAGGCGAGGTCGCCATGTGGTCCACTCACCTCGTAACGACGAGTTTCTCCCGCTCGCATGCTTCCCTCACGCTCTGCTCGCAGCATGCGTGGCTCCTCGCATAGGTCCCTCAGCTTTGCTTGTGGCTGCCGCTGGTAGACACGTACATGGTCCACTAGGAGTGCGGTGCCTGCAGGCCAAGGCGTTGGTTTGCTTGGCCCATTGCAGTAGGCCTTGGGCGCGCTCACGGCCAGGTTCACGATCAAGTTCAAGGCATCGGTGCTGCGGGGGAAATAGCTGGCCGTAGGGTGGGAGCCAGGGTCGCGATCGCAGCCCGGAAGTGGTCTTCCGCGCTTGTCCAACAAGCGGCCTCTGCTATGCACCAACTCATCGTCGAGGTACCAACGCAATTCATCCTCTTCCCATTCCACGGCATAGGTGTGGAAGTCCTGCGAAAGGTCGGGGCCCTTGTGCTTTCCGGTGCTGGATGCACGGGGTTCTCCCCAACGGTGCAGCGATCCTTTCATCCAGCGGGGCTTTTCACCACAGAATTCGAATACATCGATCTCGGTTTCGCCACCGTAGCCCCAGAATGCCGGCCATAGCCCTGTGCCTGACGGTATGCGGCAGCGTATCTCGAAGCGGCCATAGGTGAATTGTGCATCCCCCACGGAATGGATCAAGCCGCTGACGTGCTCCATCTTGTGCTCGAACCAGGTGCTGGGCCGGGCTTCCACGCCAAGGGTCAACATCCCATCGTTCAAGATCACCTGTTCCGGGGTGAATACGTTGTTCGTGCTGCTCATTACGCGGCACGAGGAGCATTGGTCGCTGCCGTCGTCGCTGTAGGTGAAGTAGTTCACCCATTTGCTGCGGTCCAAGGAGCTTCCGTCGAATTCATCGTGGAACACGAGCTTCCATGCCGCAGTGTCGCAAGGGCCTCCGGGGTCGTTCTCCACAGCTCCCATGTACTTCCGTTGCGCAGCAACGTTCATGGACGCACCGATGAAGGCAAGGAGAAGAATAGGATGCAGGGTCTTGCGTAGCGGGATCAGCATCAGGTCAGCGGATGAGCGCATGTGGTCAATTCCATCTTGTCAAGCGTGTTCAAGAGGCATCGGTGTTCGTTCGCGCTTCACCTTGGTACCACAGCACCATCCCCTGTTCCGGTGTCCAGGTATAGCGTAGCCAGTTGGCAGGGACCACAATGTCCAACCCGCCTCGAAGGTCGTCGTACAAGTAAACGCTGTCGCATTCGAACAGGAAGCTCATGCCGGCTCCTTCCGCTCTGCAACGGGTGTATGGAGCTATATTCCTGAGCCGTAGCAGCGTAGTGTCCCCCTCATCCACCCATTCGGGCACGGCCACGTCCAAAAAGCCAAGGTCGGTGAAGCCGTCCTTCATGCCGAGCACTTTTTGTCCCCAGCTATTGCGTTCGCCCGTATTGGCCAGTGCGATGTACGCCGAGTCTTGCCGCGGATCCATGAAGAAGGTGGGCAGCAGGGTCCAGCTGTCATAACCCGGCGATGAGCTGGAATGGATCAAGGGCTGTTTCTCCTTGCCGACAAGCGAATATTTATATAGACGTAAGCCCTCGTAGGTCTCGTCCACGTTGGAGGCAACCATC
>JBBEDG010000161.1:0-5071 GCA_040881405.1 Flavobacteriales bacterium
CCTTGCGCATCGTACAGCACAATTATGCCTCCTTGGTCGGGGGGCAGCTGAACATGGAGCAGCGCATCGGCCGGGTTGGGCCATACCGCTCCACTTCCTTCGGCTATCAAGGCCACCGTACCCGTAGTGATCTGGGGCTCGTATTGGAAACGTGCTGTGGTCGCGACGCCTCCAATGGTGGTCACGAACAACACAGGAGCATCCATGCCTTGGGCGACCCATCTGTACTCCACGGTCTGTGGGCGGTTCGTCGCGAAACCGAAACCGAACTGATCGATGTACAGTGAATCACGCTGTTGCAGGACCGAGCGGACACGCAATACATTGAAGGTGTTGCCAGGCAGTATCAACTCTCCCCAGCCATCAACGGTGTTGTACCGCCACTGGTCCTGCTTGTAGTAGCCCAGGGTTGGGACGGTCACGTTGAAGGAACTGAAGCTGCTGTCCATATCCCCGTAGTTCATAGGGAACCGGTGGATGAAGTCCACAGGAACACGCCGGATGGAATTGGGAATACCGTTCAGGTTGGCCCCGAAGCCCACGTTGCGGTAGCCGTCGGCATTACGCTTGTAGTAGTCGAACACATCCTCGAACGAAACCCCTTGGAAGCCGAATTCCGCCCCTTTCAGGGCGAAGTTGGCACTGTGGTCCGGGTACAAGAAGTTATTGTTGAAGAAGAATTGGTACGCGAAGGGGGTGGATGACACCGCCACCGCGGTATCGGCACCAGCAGCACCCAATGTGAGTGTGCTGAAGTCCCACACCACGTTCGCTCCGGTAAGGGCAAGGTCAACGTCGCCGGCATCGGTGCTGCGGTAGCGCATGGTGTCCCCAGCGGACGGCATATCGCTGGTGCCGATGGTTATCTGGGCGCCAGCCTGGATAGCAAGCAGCAGGCTTATAGCGGTTATTGCTTTACGCATGTTGGGGGTTGGAGCCGGAGGCCTCAAATGTATCCGGCGGAAGTCCACCGGAGCGAAGAACCCCAAAAGACCACACTTCCTTGTAACGTGGTCCGAAGCTTGCTTACACTCGACCTACATTTGCCACGATGCGTTCCATACTTGTTTCTCTCGTTATGCTCCTTGCCTTGGCCATGAATGGCCAGGATAACGAACAGCCAACTTTGCTCCAGTTCAGCGGCGTGGTGGTCACGGACAGCCTCTCGCCGGTGCCCTTCACCAACATCATGATCAAGAACACCTACCGCGGCACCATGAGCGATGTGTTCGGCTACTTCAGCTTCGTGGCGCAGGAAGGTGATACCATCCTGTTCAGCGCCGTGGGCTTCATGCGCGACCAGTACATCGTGCCCACGGACATGCCCGAGAACAAATACAGCATGATCCACGTGATGCGCCGGGACACTGTACGCTTGAAAGAGATGTCCGTTTATCCCTGGCCTTCGCGCGAGCAATTCACTGAGGCGTTCCTGAACCTGAAACTACCCGAGGACGACTTTCAACTGGCCATGCGCAACATGAGCCCCGCCGAGATGGTGCAGCGTATGGAAAGCATGCCGCCCGATGCCTATCAGAGCTTCCAATACCAGATGGCTCTGGACCAGACCCGCCTCTACTACGCCGGCGGCACCCCGCCAGTGAACCTCTTCAACCCCATCGCTTGGGCGCAGTTCGTGCAGGCTTGGCAGAACGGGGATTATAAGAAGAAGGACTGAGGGACTTATCAGGATCTGAGAGCATGAGCGCGCACTACCGAGCTTGATGAGGATCTGGTAGTCAGGTATTCGTTGTCGGCTGTCAGAACGGAGTTTGAGATGTAGTGCTGGCTTGAATTACTGTGCTCATCGGGCTTGTTCGTTGTTCGATGTTCGCGATCATTCGAGAGGTATAATAATGGGCTGACGTGCATCAAGCCAACAGAACGGCAAGACCATCCGGATCGCACAATTCGACCAAGTGCGCCCGAACAACGCCCATCGAATAACGGGTGCTGAAGACACGCACTACAGCGCAGCCCTCACTCAGCCCTCAAGTGCGCCCTGACAACTGACAACTGAGCCCCGAAGAGGCGACCGGGTAGCACGTCATCGATGGTCCATGATGAACGATCGAACCTAAAGCACAGGACCGTGTACGGGTCGGGCAAAACAACCCGAACATGCAACGTACGCTCCTTGTCGCCGCCCTCCTCTCCTGCTCCCTCCATGCCCGGCCCCAAGCCATGGGCAACCTGATGTACGAGACCAACAGCCGCATCTTCTTCCAACAGGCGGAACAACCGGTACGCGCATCAATACAGGGCAATGTGCTGGTTCTGGAGGTGAACGCCATGATGAACATGCAGGCGGACAGCTATCTGGCGATCTTCCATGTGACCCAGTTGGGACAAAGTGCCGAGGAGGCCGACAGCTTGATGAACGAACGCATCAATGGAGTTGTACGTCGCGTGAAGGAGTTCGGAGTGCAGGAGAAGGACATCTTCGCGGACATGCTCTCCTTCGTGCCCGTGTACGAACTGGAAGCCACACGCAAGCTCTTCAGTAAAACATACCAGGAGATCCCCGCAGGCTTCGAGATCCAGAAGAACATCCACATACGCTTCACCGATGCGCGCTTACTGGACAAGCTTGTGACCGCCGCTGCCAAGGAAGAGATCTACGACCTGGTGAAAGTGGACTTCTTCGTGGAACAGCAGAGCGCTTGCTACGATACGCTACGCATGTTCGCCACCAAGCTCCTACAGCAGAAGCTGGCCAACTTCGAGAAGCTGGGTCTCAAGGTGGCCGAAAGCCACCGCACCGCCGCCGAAAAGAACGGCGCCTACTTCCCGCTGGACCGCTACACCGCCTACAAGTCGCGCAGCCAAAGCAGCCTCAACAGCCGTCGCAAGGGCCAAGCCGTGAACGATGTGCGCCAGACCAACACCCTCTTCTACAATAAGGTACCCTACGGCAATTTCGATATCGTGCTCCATGCGGAGATCACCGAACCACCCGTGCAGTATACCTACAACCTCACCATGCACTGCCAGCTACCCGAAGCCTTCCCCAAGAAGGAGGTGAAGGAGATCATCAAGTACATGTGGATCACCGAAAAGGGTGAGGTGAAGGAGTTGAGGATGTGAGCCTTGAGGGTTTGATGAAGCAGAGAACGGGCTCCCAATTCTTGCGAAGCGTCGATGATGACCCCTAGGTGCCCACCGTACCTTCGGCCCATTGTCCCAGCCTTCGTCCGATACAGAAGCCGCGCAGCCGAAAAAGCCCAAGCGGAGCAAGCGCGGTCTGCTGCTGCGCGTGCTGTTCGGGCTCGTGCTCCTACCCTTCCTGCTCGTAGCCATTGTGGTGATCCTGCTGTATCTGCCACCCATACAGAACGTGGTGCGGGGTAAGGCGGTGGACTTCCTGACGGAGAAGACCGGCACGGTGGTCACCCTGGAAAGCCTGCACCTGCGCTTTCCGCTCGGCCTCAAACTAGAAGGCCTTTATGTGGAGGACCAGCGCGGCGACACCCTCCTCTATGCCGGTGATGTCCGCACCCGTCTCGGGCTGCGCGCGCTGTTCAGCAAGCGCATCCTGCTGGACCCCGTGGAACTCAGCGACGTGCGCGCCGCGCTGTACCAGGACCGCGACAGCGTTTTTAATTTCGACTTCATCATCGATGCCTTCGTGGACCCCGACGCGCCCGCCGTGGAGGAAGCCGACAGCACAAGCGGCTTCGACTTCGCAATTGGCACGGTGCATCTGCAGCGCATCCACTACGACATGCTCATGGAGCCCTCGGAGCTGGCACTGGAGCTCCACCTCGGCGAATTGGAACTTGACTTCGACCGCTTCACATTGGATCCTATGGCCTTCCACGTGGATGAACTGCTGCTGAAGGACACGCAAATCGCCATGCGTTCGGCCAGCGCCGAGCCCACCCCGCCAAGTTATCCAGCGCTGGAGAACCCCCTGGCCGATATCGATGTACGTTTCAATGGCATTGGGCTGGAATCGGTTTCCTTCTCCATGTTCACCCCCGACACAGGCGACAGCCTATGGTTGTCCATTAACGAGGGCGAACTGGAAACCCGCAGCATCGACCTCACCCAACAACAGCTTGCGCTGGACGAATTGAGCCTGGACGGTCTGCGGTTCGGCATGCTGACCATGGCGCGTGGAACCGTGGTGGACAGCAGCGCAACGCCCCCCCCGCTCTGGTTGGACCAGGACGATGGTTTCCGCTTCTGGATCCAGGACTGGGACCTGGCCATCGATGAGCTCGCGCTCAAGAACAGCAGCATCGCCATGCACAGCGACAGCATCGCCGCCCCGGCCCTGCTCTTCGATCCGGAGCACATGGTCTTCAACGGTATCGAAATTGATGCGAAGGATGTGGCAGTGAACAACACACACATCGCCCTCGCGCTGGAAAAGCTCATGGCCTACGGAGGTCCCGACACCACCGCGTTGGCAATGGCCTTTCACCTGGACGCCACGCCCGCATCCATAGCACTGAAGGATGGCGCACTGAATGCCATGGGCAACGCCATCACCTTCCGCTTGGAGGCACAGCCCGGCGACCTCAGCAGCGCCTACCGCGCACCGCGGGAAATACCCATTGATGTGGAAGCGCGCACCGACCTACAGATGGCCGAGCTGATGCCCCTGCTGCGTGAATTCGGGGTGGAACTGCCGCGCGGCGCCGCCACCGACGAACGCTGGAACACACACCTCTGGCTGAACGGCACACCCAGCCGCGCGGACCGCATGGGCCTTACCATCACGGGCGACCAGGGCAGCCGCCTCCAACTGGAGGGCAGCACACGCCAGGCCGACCGCTGGCCACACAACGCCTTCGATCTGCAACTGGACCAGCTCGTTATGGGGCGTGGCATGCGGCAGGTGATCCGTGCCTACACCCCGCCGGACATCGCGCTGCCACAGCGGCTCGCCCTGCGCGGCAACGCATCCGGGCAGTCCGGCACCGTACGTACCGTGCTCGCCCTGGACAGCGATATGGGCCGCATGACAGGCTTTGCGGTGGTGGACAACTGGGCGGGCAACATCCCCGATGGGCTGGACCTCGCCATCACCGTGGCCGAATTGGATGCCGGTCGCATCATGGGC
>JBBEDG010000162.1:0-5071 GCA_040881405.1 Flavobacteriales bacterium
ATCCAAGGCGCTCTGGTACTTGCGGTGTTCCTACTATTCGGAATGGAGACGATGGCCTGGTTCCTGGGCGCGGCATTCATCGGCATACTGCTGCTGGAAACGGTGAACTACATCGAGCACTATGGACTGCGGCGCAAGCGCAACGGCGCGACCTACGAGCGCACCCTGCCCGTGCATTCCTGGAACAGCAACCACCCGCTGGGCCGCTTGATCCTGCTGGAGCTTACCCGCCACAGCGACCACCACTACATGGCCAGCCGCAAGTATCAAGTTCTTCGCCACTTCGACGAAAGTCCACAGATGCCCACGGGGTATCCGGGTATGATGGTGCTGTCGTTCTTTCCGCCACTGTGGTTCAATGTGATGCACAAGCGGATCGAACGATACAGGAAAGGGCGGGACGGGACGGCCTTAGCTTAGGGCCATTCCGGACATGCGATCTTTGCGGCCGATGACCCGCACTACTTCTACCAAAACACCGGCGACCAAGGCCACCTCTGCTACAGCTTCGGTGTCCCGAAAGGAAAAAGCCGCCTTTGTTTCAGCTAAGCTCGCCGAGCTCTACCCCAGCACCTCCATCCCGCTGGACCACCATGACCCCTACACCCTGCTGGTGGCGGTGTTGCTGAGCGCCCAGTGTACCGATAAGAAGGTGAACGAGATCACGCCGCTGCTCTTCGCCAAGGCGCGCACCCCGCAGGAGATGGTGAAACTGAGTGTGGAGGAGATACAGGACATCATCAGGCCCTGTGGCCTGTCACCCATGAAGAGCAAGGGCATACACGGCCTTAGCAAGATCATCCTGGAAGAACATGATGGCAAAGTACCCGCCGATATGGCAGCGCTGGAGCGCATGCCCGGCGTGGGTCACAAGACCGCCAGCGTGGTGATGGTGCAGGCTTTCGGGGTACCAACCTTTCCAGTGGACACACACATCCACCGACTGGCCTGGCGTTGGGGACTGAGCACCGGCAAAAGCGTAGAACGGACCGAAGTCGACCTGAAGAAGCTCTTTCCCCGGGAAAGCTGGGCGGATCTGCACCTGCAGATCATCTACTTCGGGAGGGAACATTGCCCGGCACAACGGCATGACCCAGTAAAATGCCCGATCTGCAGCGTGATCGGTAGAAAAATGCTTTTCAAAAGAGCCTGACCCATAGCTGCGTACCTTCGGAAGGAATGCGGCTATTCGTCCTCCTCATCCTGGTAGCCTCCTGCAAGGGAGCAGCCTTCTTGGAAGGGCCTGTGAACAACCAGGAATACGTGTTCGTGCTTAATACCGGAGGCTCGTTCATGCGTGTGCTGCCCACGGACTGGGAACCTCGCTACGAAGGTGCATTCATGCGGATCGACCCACGGCACCGGGTGCTTGGCATTGACGTGATCCTGATCCAGCCCAACTTCCCGATCGAACCGCAGAACCTCGAAATGGTGCGTGTGGTCCGTAAATTCTCGTCCTCGGCTGCGGCCAATTACCTACTGTGGGTTCCTCCCGGAGAAGAACTGTTCATCGGTGACCCCCAATTCACCGAACTGCGGAAAGTGGCCCCACAAACGTGGATACGCCCCAACGAATTCCGGCTCGAATTCCGCAGACCGCTGGAACGGCGTTGAAGAGCGATCTTCGCACCCGAAATGGGAACCCTGGGCTACTTCATCGCGCTGCCGTTCATCTACGGCGTATCGCTCCTGCCCTTCCCACTCCTCTACTTGGTGTCGGACTTCTTCTACTTGGTGATATATCGAATACTGGGGTACCGCAAGCAGGTGGTGCTCACCAACCTTCGGAACAGCTTTCCGGAGAAGAACGAAGCGGAGATAAGGTCCATCGCTTCCAAATTCTATGCTTGGTTCTGCGACCTTACCCTGGAGACCTTGAAGACCTTGACCATTTCGCCTGCGGAGGCACGCAAGCGGGTAGAGTTCGCAGGTATCGACATTCTAAGGAACTATGCCAAGGAGAACCGAAGCATCATCCTTGTACTTGGACACTACGGCAACTGGGAACTTGCCGGTGCGCGTTACAGCCAGGAGCGGGACATTCCTCAACTGTATGTGATCTACCACCCTTTAGCGAATGCACATTTCGACAAACTAATGCACCACATGCGGGTGCGGCATGGCACCAAGTTGTACAAGATGCGGGAAGCCAGTAAGGACATGTTTCGTGACAAGAACAAGCTAACGGCCACTGCCTTCATCGCCGACCAGACCCCCTCACCGGAACGGGCCTACTGGATGACCTTCCTTGGACAGGAAACACCTGTATTCCTGGGTACCGAGTCCCTTGCGCGAAAGCTTGGAATGCCCGTGGTGTACATTTGTATCTCCCGCCCAAAGCGGGGCTACTATCGGATGGAGATGGAGACTTTGGTAGCCGACCCGATGGCCGTTCGCGAAGGAGAGATCACCGAGATCCACACGCGGCGCTTGGAGGCGGATATTCGAAAGACTCCCGAACTTTGGCTTTGGACCCATCGCCGTTGGAAACATCGGCGGCCTTCAAGTGTTGCATGAACGTGCGTACCGAAAAAGACCTCATACTCGCCACGAAACCATACGCAGCGGAAATACGCTGGAAGAGTTGGTGGCACCTGTTCTCCACCTTGACTTTTCTTGGTGGTCTCTACTTTGTAACATTCCTGAACGCGGCACCGCTTTGGACACGGATCCTTGCCAGTGTGCTGGCCGGGCTTACCATAGCCCGCATGTTCATCATCTACCATGACCACCAGCATAAGGCGATACTGCAGGATTCGTGGTTCGCCAATGCGGTGATGACCTTGTGGGGCTTGTTCATCTTGGCGCCCACAAGCATCTGGAAGCGCTCCCACGACCACCACCACAAGCACAATTCCAAGCTATACACCAGCAGTATCGGCTCCTACCCCATCGTTACCAAGGAGAAATACAAGTCGATGACCCGAAGCGAGCGGGCCGTGTACAATTTCACCCGCCACCCTCTTACCATCGCCTTGGGATACATCTTCGTATTCGTGTACGGCATGTGCGTCCGCAGCTTCATGAACAACAAAGAGAAGCATTGGGACTCCTTGCTGGCTTTGGTGCTGCACGTGGCGGCAGGTGTGGCGATCGCAATTTTCCTAGGCTGGACAGCATTCTGGCTGGGCTTCATCATTCCCGCTGTCATCGCGCTTGGCTTGGGCGCATACCTTTTCTATGCCCAACACAATTTTCCCACGGCCACGTTCGCCGAAAAGGATGGTTGGAGCTACGTGAACGCCGCGTTGGGAAGCAGCAGTTTCATGCGCATGAATCCCATCATGCACTGGTTCACCGGCAACATCGGCTACCACCATATCCATCACCTCAACGCACGGATCCCCTTCTACCGCCTTCCCGAGGCCTATAAGGCCATTCCGGAATTGCAGCAAGCGAAGACCACATCCCTGATGCCGGGTGAGATCATTCGCTGCCTGCGCCTGAAAGTGTGGGACCCGGAATTGGGGCGTATGATCGGTCGCCGGGAAATGGCGATGTGATGGATCGCAGAGTATTGTGAACGCACAAGGCCCCGAAGCGATCCGCTCCGGGGCCTTGTCGCTTTCAGGCGTCAGTTCAGTTCAGCACGATATCGATCCGGCCTACAGGAGGTGCATCCACAACCCTCAATGCCCTTGAATATCCGAGGATGAACTGGATGGATGATGAACGGGGACCGGGCTGTAGGTCGAACGACATGGCTTTGCGGGTGCGACGTGTTTTCTTGCCGAGCGTAGAGTGTGTCATGCAGTACAGTTTGGTGGTTTATCCAATGCTTAACGGTACCCACCACTCATGTATTGCATCCCCCTCAAAAAAGCGATCGGCGTCCCTTCCCGCAAGGAAAGGACGCCGATCAATGGTGGTCGCCTGTGGCGCTCAGACGCGGTCCAGCAGCATATCGTGCTTCTTGATCAGCTTCCGCATGTTGATCAGCGCGTAGCGCATCCTGCCAAGTGCGGTATTGATGCTCACATCCGTATGGTCGGCGATCTCCTTGAAGCTCATGCCCAAGTAGGTCCGCATAACCACCACTTCGCGCTGCTCATCGGGCAGGTGGTCGATCAGCTTGCGTACATCCTCGTCGATCTGCACGTTCACCATACGCTGCTCCACGTTCTTTCCCGGTTGGGAGATGGTAGCGAACACATCATGGTCGTCGTTGCTGCGCACCATGGGCATCTTCTTGTTCCGCCGGAAATGGTCGATGACCAAGTTGTGGGCTATGCGCATGACCCACGGCAGGAATTTGCCCTCCTCGTTGTACTTCCCGGTCTTCAGGGTATGTACCACCTTGATGAAGGCCTCTTGGAAGATATCCTCGGTGATCTCGCGATCCCGCACCATCAAGTAGATGTGCGACCACACTTTCCGCTTGTGGCGATGAAGCAGCACTTCAAAGGCCTTTTCGTTGCCTTCAAGGTATGATCGTACAAGCTCCTGGTCGTTGAGCACCCCCGCCTTGGCGGTAACTGACAGCTTCATAAGCATGGCCTTCCCTATTTAGGTCCGTAAAAGGATCGTCGTGATCAGGGTAGAGGTCTTGCTATCGGCGGTCGGGTGTTATGGTGGCCTGAGTGAACAGACCGATGTTGTCAACGTTGTAAGACGCAGCTTGGCAGGGAAACGCTGCCTGACGATCGATTATTGTACCAGGCGGCAAAATTTAACTGGCTGCTGGGATCCAAAGATAGGATACTCGATCCCGACACGGCCAACCGATGCCTAATTTCGCGCCGCCTTTGCCTACCCCTACTCCCATCGAACACGTTCCCAGTGAGACCAAAGGTCGCGCTGATGCTTTGCGTCGCGCCAATAGCGGGTTCATCCGTGTGCAGGGCGCGCGTGTCCACAATCTGAAGAACATCGATGTGGACATCCCACGGGGCAAGCTTGTGGTCATCACCGGGCTCAGCGGAAGTGGAAAAAGCAGCCTAGCCTTCGACACGCTGTATGCCGAAGGGCAGCGGCGCTATGTGGAAAGCCTCAGCAGCTATGCCCGGCAGTTCATGGGGCGCTTGGAAAAGCCCGATGTGGACCGCATCCTGGGCATCAGCCCTGCCATTGC
>JBBEDG010000163.1:0-5056 GCA_040881405.1 Flavobacteriales bacterium
AGCTCTTCGATGCGGTTAAGGGGTTTGCCCACGAAACGGTCGGGCACCACGATCTCCACAATGATGAAACCGCCTGGCAGCTCGAACTGATCGACCAAGCGGCGCAGGTTCAGCTTGCGGGCCAAGCCGTCGGCAGCTTTTTCCTCGGGGTGCATCACTTCGGTAACGCCCATGGAGTTCAGCACCATTTCGTGCAGGGGGTTGATGGCCCGGCTGATCACGCGCTTCACCTTCAGGTTCACCAGCAACGCGGTGGTCATGATGTTGGCGCCCTCATTCTCCCCGATGGCCACCACGGCGGTATCCACATCGTTCAGCGGCAGGCTGCTCATGGCCAGCGGGTCGTTGCTTTCCAGACACACGGCCAGCGACACCTCGTTCTTGATGTTCTCCACCTTGGCCATGTCGTGGTCGATGGCGATCACCTCATGGCCCAACTGGGTGAGCTTCACGGAAAGGGAGCGACCGAAATTCCCGAGACCGAATACTGCGACTTTCATGCGTTATGCGCCGAAGCACGGCGTTGGCGTTGGTTGCTCAGTTGATGAGGATGTCCTCTTTGGGATAACGGTAGGGTGTGGTCTGTACTTGACGAAGTACGCTCACCAGCAAGGTAAGGCCGCTCACCCGGCCCACGAACATCACCACCACGAGGAAGAGGCGGGTGTCGTCGCCCAAGGCAGCGGTAATGCCCATGCTCTGGCCCACCGTAGCGAAGGCGCTGAAGCACTCGAACGCCACAGGCAGTAGGGCCATTTGGGGTTCGAGTGAAGCCACTATGGTAACGCTTAGGCCCAGGAAGATGAGCGAGAGAACGATGGTGGCGAAGGCGCGGCGCAGACTGAGGTTACTGATCTCGCGCCCGGCGAATTCCACGCGACGACGTCCACGAGCAGTGGCGAAGATGTTGAGCGTGGCCAAAGCGAAGGTGGTGGTCTTGATGCCGCCACCGGTACTACCAGGCGACGCGCCCACGTACATCAGTAGCATCGTGACCATGATCGCAGGCATGCCGAGCATGCTGAAGTCAACGACGTTGAACCCCGCTGTGCGTGAGGCCGCGCTGGTGAAGAAGGCGACGCTGATCCTACCCCAGGTACTGTGGCCGGCAAGTTCGGTACTACTCCATTCAAGGAAGATGAAGATGGCAGCACCCAGTGCAAGGAGCAGAACGGATGTCTTCAGCACGATCCGTGTGCTTACGGTGACCATTCGGGGGTAGCTGCTACAGGGTGTCCCGGTGATCAGTTTACGGATGTGTTCCACCACCCAGAAGCGGAGATAACGGCTGAAGTTGAAGATGATGCCGAAGCCCAGACCGCCGAAGATGATCAGACCTGCCATCACCCACATCAGGGGGTAGTTGAAGCGCAGGGCTTCATCGTACATGCCAATGCCAAAAGTGCTGAAGCCCGCATTGTTGAAGGCTGATATGGCGTGGAATACCGAGAAGAAGACATGATCGCCGAAGTTGGCGAATAGCTCCGGACTGGTCGTGAAGTAGACCAAAGAGGCGCCGAAGAGTTCCAGGACCATGGTAAAGAGGATGACCTGTACGATGAAGGAACGTGCCGAACCGAGGGAGGTATTCGCGATGTCGCGGATGCGCAACTGTTCTTCCAATGAAGAGCGGCCCTTGAAGAAGAAGGCGAAGAAGCTGGTGAAGGTCATCACCCCCAGGCCGCCCACCTGGAACAGAAGCATCAGTAGCCACTGCCCGCTGCGGGTCAGGTCCTGCGACACGTCCAACACGCTCAACCCGGTAACGCACACCGCGGAAGTGGAGGTGAACAAGGCCTCGGTGAGCGAGAGCGGCCGCGTGGAGGTGTTGGGCAGCATGAAAAGCGCCGTGCCGATGGCGATGGTGATGATAAAGCTGGCCACGAACAACAAGGCTGGGTTGAAGAGCCTGCTGTTGCGGCCGATCTCCAAGCGCGAGAATTCGATGAAGATGAATATGAGGAGGAAGACCTGGTAGGGCCAGCTCGCGCTTATGGCCCAAGCCGTAAGACCCATTGGCCGACCGATGATAAGGAAAAGGGCGATGAAGAACCAGAGGACCTCTGCTTTACGCTGGTGCTCCTTGCGCAGGCCAACACGCAATAAACTGCTCAGGGTAACAAAAGCCGCAGCGATCACCAGGCCATAGCTCAACTGGTCCATGCGGCCCGCCATGGCACTGCGGCTCTGGTAACCGAATTCCAGCAGGATGAGGAACACGGCCAGTATGATGACCGTGATACGGGCTAAGCCGACCACCTCCCTGCGCAGGACCGTTCGTAGAAGAGTCTGTCTCATTGGGCCGGAGCGATGGATGCCACCCCGGGCATTGAAGAAGAGGCCAAATCTATGTCGGCAAGCGTGGCGTGCAACGATCAACCGTGTAATATGGATGTTGAACAGAGTTGGGTAAGCGCTCTGTTCTTGAAAGCGACCCTCGGGATGCAAGCGTTACCGCATGGCGCTTACGAACATGGAAGCCTTTCGGCATTACTGGTTGGATCGAAGCGGCGTTCGATCAAGAGCCAACCCATCGTTCATTCTCGTACACCTACCTGGCACGGTCCGGATGGAACGCGGACTGCCCTCTGACAAGTACGAGCCTGGGGCGCCTGTGAAAAGATCCCCGAACGGGGCACTTGGTCTGAATTAGCTGGGAACAACGATCGTCCGTCATGACGATAATTAACCCACGCTTCACACAGGAGTTCTACATTTCCAACATGGCATTCCTGCTCGCGCATTACGGTCGGAAGCAACTGGCGACCTACACCAACAGCTTGGAGCGGGCTCGCGCACGTAACACCACTGCGCGGATCCATGCCTTGCGTGTGTCCATGAAACAGTTGCGCACCCTGTTGCGCTTGGCGGAAGGAACAGATACAGTGACGGATGCCCCTTCCGGTCCGGTGCGCAGGCTCCTGGCCCTGTTCAAGGCGGCCGGCGAACTGCGCGAGACACAGGTCTCCACCGCCCTGGTAACGACCTTCGAGAAACTCGACCCTGCTGATGGCACGGCCTACCTGGCACACCTGAAGCGCCGCCGCAACAAAGCGGCCAAGGCCCTGCGTCGCGCCTTGGCCGATGGGCACGCACGGGATGCCCGCAAGCTGGGCAAGTACTTCGCATCGGTCTCCACCGACCGCACCCACACGCAGGAACGACGCTCGGCGCGCCTCTACGTGGACCGAGAAATGCGAAAGGCCATGGGGCATGTGCGCGCAGGAGCTCATGGCGATGCCTTGCACGATGTGCGTAAGCACCTGAAGAACGCGTGGCATACCCTTCGCCTGCTGAAGGAGGCCGATACCCTCACCGAACGACAGAACGCACTACTGGAACGCTTGGGTGGGGTGCAGGCAGGCCTCGGTGAGTGGCACGACCTGCAAGTAGTGTACGAGGACCTCGAAAAGCACGAGGAGCAGGATGAAGTGGCCTTTCTGAAGAAGGCCATCGGCACCATACTCCGGAGCGAACGCACCCGCCTGCTGCGGGAAATGAAGCAGGTCTTGGAGGCCTGATAATTTTATACCACTTGGTATAATACCGCTTGGTATAATACCATTTAGTATAATACTCCTTGGTATAATACTACTTGGTATACTACCTTCGGATCATGGAAGTACCCGTATCCCCATTCGACTTCGGAAGCACGGTGAACCAGGTGAAGTTCACGAACCGAACCACCGACCTTACCCGGCTGAAGGCCAACATGGCAGCGGGTATCAGCACCATCCTCATCAGTCCACGACGCTGGGGCAAGAGCTCGTTGGTGGAACATGCGGCCATCGAACTGCGCGCCGAACGGAAGAACGCCCGTGTGGCGATCCTGGACATGTTCGCCTGCCACACTTTTGAGGAATTCCTGGAGAACCTGAGCCGCGAAGTGATCACGGCCAGCAGCACCAAGTGGCAGGAACGGATGAACAACGCCAAGTCCTTCTTCAAGGCCGTGGCACCGCGCATTTCCATGGGCAGCGAACTGGAAGGGCAGGTGTCGGTAGGCTTCGACTGGCAGGAAGCACGCAAACATGTGGGCGAGATCCTGGACCTGCCCGAACGCATTGCCGAGGCGAAGAAGCTGCGCATGGTGGTGTGCATCGACGAGTTCCAGAACCTGGAGAACTGGGAGGAGGACCTGCGCATGCAGAAGCTGATGCGCGCCCATTGGCAACGCCACAAGCACGTGACCTACGTGCTCTACGGTAGCAAGCGCCACATGATGGCCACGCTCTTCGACGACAGTGCCAGCCCCTTTTACCGCTTCGGCGACATCATCTGGCTGCAACGCATCGCGCTGGAACACTGGTCGCCCTTCATCGTGGAACGCTTCAAGAGCACGGGCAAGAGCATCACCCCGGAACTGGCCTCCAAATTGGCGCTCACCATGGGCTGCCACAGCTGGTACGTGCAGCAACTGGCGCACTTCACATGGACGCTCACCCGCAAAAAAGCGGACCAAGCCGCTTTGGAAGCCGCGCTGCAACTGGTGATGGATGCCAATACGCCCCTGTACCAGCTCACCTGCGAAACGCTGAGCAACACGGCCATCAACGTGCTCAAGGCCATCGCCAGCGGTGAAAGCCAACTCACCTCGGCCGAGGTGATGCGCACCTACCGCCTCGGCACCCCGCGCAATGCCAGCAAGATGCGCGACAGTTTGGAGGGCAAGGACATCATCGAACGCACCGAAAGTGGTTACGCTTTCCTGGACCCCGGCTTTGAACTCTGGTTCAAGCGGGAGTTCCTGGGGAAGAAGGTGCGGGTGGCGGAGTGGTAGCTCAGATCGCCCCCACCCCCAACATCAGCGCAGGCTCCTCCATCAACTCCTTGAAGGTATTGAGGAACTTCGCACCTGTAACGCCGTCCACCACGCGGTGATCGCAGCTCAGGGTCACCTTCATGGTGTGGCCGGGCACGATCTGGCCATTGCGCACCACGGGCTTTTCGTTGATGCCACCCACGGCCAGGATGCAGGCGTCGGGCGGGTTGATGATGGCGGTGAATTCCTCGATGCCGAACATGCCCAGGTTGGAGATGGTGAAGGTGTTGCCTT
>JBBEDG010000164.1:0-5036 GCA_040881405.1 Flavobacteriales bacterium
CTGCCCACCTGGCCCAGCCGGTCGCGGCCAGCTCCCGTTATGGCGTAGTGTTCGTTGAAGGATGATGGATACAGGAGCACCTCGCGTAATCCGCGGTAGCGCCACTCCGGAAAGCCGAAGATGGGGATCACAGCACTCGCTGCCACAAGCACACGATCCTGCACCGTGACCTCGGCACTTACCCCGGTGATGCGCACATCGGCCAGAAAACGCATCACCCGTTCCTCGAAGCGCTTCCTGTCGCTTTCGGAAAGCAGGCTGTAGAACTGGACCTTGCTCTCCATGATGACCCGCATATCGTGCGACATGGGTGGGGGCGGCGCTTGCCGTTGCAAAGCATGAGCGCGCATCACACGCCACACCACAAGCAGCAGAATGATGATCAGGATGTACAGCATTGTTGATGGCGAGCAAAGTAATCCTGATCCGACCGATCAAGACCATGGGCACGATGACCTGAGCGTTAAATGTTGATAATGAACGGGTTGGAAATACGTTTCGAACCAATGGTATGCGCGCATACTATTTACATTTGCACCATGAGCAAGGAACACAGCCAATTGATCGATACCCGACAAGCCACCGTGGAGCGCGTTTCCCCGGAGCTTATCGAGGTGCGTTTCAAACCGGATGTGAAGTTGGATGCAGCAGGGATCGGTGAGGTGATGAACGCGAAACGCACCCTTGGGCAGGACAAGGAATATGATGTGCTCGCCGTTCTGCCAGCCGAAATGGATCTGGAGATCAACGTGGTGAGCATGGACCATCATGCCCTCAATGGTGGCTGTTCAGGCAGCCGCAGGCTTGCCTTCGCGGCATTGTGTGGCATGAACCAGAAGTTGGCCGAGATCTATTTCCGCTACCACCCAAGGCCTCACGAAACAGCGGTGTTCGCGAGTGAAGGTGACGCCCGTGATTGGCTGAACGAGCAACCGGCACTGAACTGACCTACTCGCCCACGAGCTTCATAAGCTCCTTGAGGTCGGGTGCAAGGATGATCTCGATCCGGCGGTTCTTGGATTTGTCGTTGGGGTCCAATGGCAGGTACTCTCCTCTACCTGCTGCGGTTATCCGCAACGGATCCATCACACTGGTCTCCTGAATGATGCGGACCACGCTGGTGGCACGCATAACGCTGAGGTCCCAATTGTCCTTGACCACGCCGCCACCGGTCACCTTGTCGGTATCGGTGTGCCCTTCGACCAACACGTTCAGTTCGGCTTCGTTCTCGATGGCCTTGGCCAGCTTGCCTATGAGTTCGCGCCCCTTGGCATCCACGGCGTAGCTGCCGCTCGGGAACAGGAGCTTGTTGTCCATGCTCACGTGGATGCGGCCATTGCGCTGCTCCACGGTGAGGCCCTTGCCTTCGAATCCGGTAAGGGCCGCACTCACACGATCCTTCAGACTCCTCATGGCGGCATCCTTTGCGGCCAGTTCGGCCTGTAGTTCCGCCAACCTGGCTTCGCGGTCCGCAAGTGCTGCTTGTTTCTCGCTCATCGCTTTGGTCATGGCCATCAAAGTGTCCTCGCGGCTCATAAGATCGAGGCGCAAGGATTCCAGATCGGTAAGGAGCTTGCGGTTCTCGCTACCCTGGCCGGACATGAGGCGATTGTACTTCTCCAGCAACTCGTTGTTCAGGGTGTTGATCTTGTCGTACTGCACGGTCATTTGGCGCAGGGATGTACCCAGTATCGCGGTGTCCTGCTGCAAGCGGACCAGTCGCTTCTCGTTCTCTTGCGTGCTGCTAAGTACCTCGTCGAGCTTGGCTTGTGCATCACGCGCTTTCGTATTGGCGGCATCCACCTCACTTTGCATGGCACGTGCCTTGGCCTTTTCCTCTTCGTACTTGCGGGCAGGCACACAGGCCACAAAGAACACGAGGGCCAACAAGGCCACATTCAACAAGGGGTTGCGACTTTTCATAGCGGAAATTTTGCGGTACCCCAAAGTTGGGGCTACCACCACCCATCACCGTCATTGAGCAACATTATTTTTGAACATCACGTTCCATCGGATACACGCATGTGCATGGCTACCACGGGTCTTCCTTCCGATTGGGTCCTTCGTCCGGCGATCGACCTCGAGTTGAAGCAGTACACGCTGCTCGCGTACTTGCAACGTGTTGAACAGCGCTTCTCCGAAACCAAGCTCTATCCTTACCTCGATGAGTTGGAGACACACCACAGCGAACTGCTGCGCATCCAACGTACGAAGGGCTCACTGTCGGAAAGCATCCATGGCGGCCTTATCGGCTTCGACCCGATAACCGGACATGCCCTGTATGCCCAGGCACAGCAGCCGGACATGCTGGAGATCATCGATGAGGTCATCCAATTCGCCATTCCGGGTTTGCGAAGAATGATCGCCAACGGCAGTGAACTGCGGCAGGAACTCACTGCCCTGATCCGCTTCGAGCCTTTGGGGGTTCAACCCTTGAAGCCCACGGATGGCTGGCTATTCCTGGGCACGGGCAGGGAGATGCGCGTTTACCGATACACCATGCCCCTACTTCGCGAGCACAAGGAACAGTACCAGTACCGGAGTGTGGTAACGCATTACCACGGCACGTACCCGCGCAGCATCAGCAATACATACGAGCATGTGCGCTTGGCGCTGATCGGATCGCGCCCTGACCTCCCGGTGCCCGCCACCTTCGTTTTCGACAGCACTTCGAAAATACCCTACATCGAGACCTTCATGCCACTGGCCAAACAGCTCGTGTATGAGCACATCATAGGCACCCGCTAGCGTGAACGACGCAGCGCGGGGTCGAACCACACGGCCCGCAGATCGCGGTATTCCATGCCGTTGATGGGCAGGTCACGCACCCAGGCTTGCAACAGGCGCACCGAACGCTCATGATACAAGGGCAGGACAACGGCATCCTCCATCAGCCTACGCTCGGCCAGTGCCAGCAATTCCATTCGGGCCTCTTGGTCACTGGTCTGAAGTGCTAAAGCGTACAGTGAATCGAAGCGGGCGTCCTTGTACCGTGTGCTGTTCAGGTAAGCCGGGTCCGCATCATTGGCCGGCGCGTTCCGGCCAAAGAACAAGGCCAGGAAGTTCTCCGGGTCAGGATGGTCCACCACCCAGCCTTCGCGCCAGAACGAAGCTTCTCCCCGCTCCACACGTCCGAAATGCTGATCGGAAGGCAGAACCGTTGAGACGACATTGGCGCCGATGTTCCGCTCCAATATACCCTGCACTTCGCCAGCGACCCGCACGTATCCGAAGCCCGTGTTGTTCACTTGCAGAAAGACCGCTGGCAGTCCGGCGCCACCAGGATAGCCCGCCTCGGCCAGCAAACTACGCGCTGCCTGCGGATCGTACACCAGGTCTGGGACCGAGTCGTACGGATAGTCGGCGAAACCCGGCGCCACCACGCCTTTACCAGCAGGCACAGCAAGGCCTTTGAGCACACTGTCCACCAGGAATTGCCGATCGATGGCCATGGAGAACGCCCGCCTCACAAGTACATTGTCGAAGGGTGGAAGGGAACGATTGAACCCGTAGAACTGCACCGTAAGACCCGGTATGGTCTGCACCTGGAAGCGACCCTCCTCATAGGTTTCCAGAACATCCGTTCGGCCCACTGGAAGTTCGTAGACCAAGGACAAACGCCCTGCTTCGAACTGGTCCAGCTCCTGCTCCTTGTCCGACACGAAGGTGTAACGGACCGCATCGAGGAAAGGCAATGCATTGCCCTGCTCATCCGAATCCCAATAGTGCTCGTTACGCTCAAGGATCAACACCTCTCCCACCCGGAACTCGGCCTTGCGGAAGGGGCCCGTACCTACGGGCTCCCAGCGTGCTTGGGCCCCGTAGTGCTCTAGAAGCTCCTGAGGATAGATCCAACACCCCTGATGGGCCAAGAGCTGCAGGAAGGCCGGCCAAGCGCTATCCAGCGTGATCCGGAACGTATTCTCATCGAGCAGCTCGAAGCCCTTCACACCATCCGATGGTCGTCCTTGGATGGTAGCCGTGTAGTGGGTATTGGCACCCAGAACACGGTCCAGCAGCAGCCAATCCATCTGGTTGGACTCGCTGTACGTGCACAAGGCCGTGAAGCAGCGCAGAATATCGGCACCTGTCATGGTGCGCCCCTTCCCATCCCGGAAGCATGCATTGTCGTGGAAGCGCACTCCCTCCCGCAGCTTGAAGGTGTAGACCGTGCCGGAATCATCGACCTCCCAGCTTTCGGCCAAGGCAGGGCGGATGGAGAGATCCCCTTGATCGAACCGGACCAAACCTTCGTAGACCTGTGCTCCTATGCGGTGCGCTGCTGCTTGGGTAAGGCTGAGAGGGAACAGGCTGCGTATCTGCTCTGTTTCGTTGGCATTGAAGACACCTCCATAGTAGCGGCCACCGGCACCTTCCCGCTCCCTGGGCACCTCGGGGGAGGCGCAAGCGATCATCAGCAGCAATGGAGCGAACAGCGGTAAGATGGAGCGCATGCCAAGAGGGGTCGATTGGTCGTGGGTGGCGGGTAAAACTATCGCACGACCGCGAGCATATGCAGCGTTGCAGGCTTGGCCCATCAACAACGGCTTGGTGAAGAATGTCCCAACCAGCCTCCAAAGGGATAATTTTCGCCCATCCTGACCGTATGTGCCATGTGCCCTTTGGCCACTCCAACGTGAAGAAACGAACCGCACCATGGTGCCGGAATGGCTTGCTGTTGCCTTCACTACTGGCACTTGTGCTGTGGAGCGTATCCGCTGTAACGTGGGCCCAAACGGGCTCCAACTACCGCGAACGCTGGGTCTTCTTCAGTGGCGACACCTTGTTGGTGGATACATTGAGCATCGTTCCGGGAAGTCTCGTATTCCTGGTGGATAGCATTGCCGTGGAGGCCGAAGCATTCACGTTGGATCCCTTCAGCGCCGAGGTCCACTGGCCGGGAGCCCCGGATTCCGCCCTGGCAAGGTACCGTGTGATGCCCCTGCTGATGGCGGGCGTTCGTAGCCACAAGGACCCCCAGCGCCTGATATCAAGCTCCGGCGACCGCGAGGACCCCTTCCGCTACACACCGCCGC
>JBBEDG010000165.1:0-5010 GCA_040881405.1 Flavobacteriales bacterium
TACGCCGTGTGCGTCACGATGCGCCCCAGCGCTTCGGCCTTGCTCTTTGTTCGCTTTGATCTGCGATGATCAAACCTTGGTGGATCCACCGCGTCCCAAGGACCATGCGTGCTATAACTACCCTTGCCCTAGCGCTTCCACTTCTGCTCAGCGCCCAATCCTTCAACCTGTATGCCCCCGATGGCTTTGTCACCATCAACTCCGGCCAGGGTGGTTTCACGGCACTGCTGGATGCGGGGGACCGTTTCAGCCGTTACCACGATGCGGCGGGCGATGTGAACGGGGACGGCGTGATCGACCTGGTGGTTGGCGCTCGTAGCGATGACGACGGTGCCACGGATGCGGGCGCCGTGTACATCCTCTTCATGAACAGCGATGGCACGGTCGATAGCTACCAGAAGATCAGTATGCTGGAAGGGGACTTCACGGAAACGCTGAACGCCGGCAACTTCTTCGGCTACGGCGTGGCCGGCATGGGCGACCTCGATGGCGACGGCATACCGGACATAGCGGCGACCGCACCCGTACAGCCGAACCGTGCGCTGTACATCATCCACTTGAACGCTGATGGCACGGTGAAGGACTTCGTGAAGAATGCCGGTATTCCGGGAATGGGACTGGCCAAGGCCGGCGACCTGAACAACGATGGCATTCCGGAACTCTTCTGCTGCGAACCGATGTCCAACGATGGCGGCACCCAGCGCGGCGCCATCGATCTGGTATTCCTGGATGGCATGGGAACGGTGATCCCGGGCAGTACCGTGCGCATCAGCAGTACCAGCGGCGGATTCGGCACCGGCCTCAGCAATGGCGACCAATTCGGTGGACGCGGGGCGGCGGTGCTGGGCGACCTCAGCGGTGATGGCACGTTGGAGATCGCGGTGGGCGCATTCATGAGCAACACGGCGCAAGGTGCGATATGGATCCTTTCGCTCGATGCGACCACCTTCAACGTAACGAGCAAGCTGCGTATCGCGGCCAATGCGAACGGCTTCAATGAGCTCCTTCCGGACAGTGCACATTTCGGCCATGCGCTCACCTGCCCCGGCGATCTCAACGGAGATGGTGTACCCGACCTGATCAGCAGTGCGAATCAGTACAACGAAGGCTACGGCTACATCCTCTACCTGAACGCCGATGGCACGGTGAAGACCTTCACACGCATCAACAACGGCGAGGGAGGTTTCGGTCTCGACCTGGTGACATCGCCTCAACCTGAGCGCTTCGGACGGAGCATCTCCTTCGTGGGCGACCTGCGCGGCGATGGCAGCATCGCGGTGAACATCGGCGGTGGCGCGGGTGGTACAGGTACCCTGTACCTGCTCTTCTTCAATCCCTGCGAACTCACCGTCGAACCGGGCTTGAATTTCTGGAGCGGTGGCACCACCCTCTACAGCAATTGGAACCATTTGGACCAAGTGCTCACCGGACCACCGCTCACCTTCGAGCAGTGTGTTACGAAGGCCTTGGAACTTGGTGCTGCGCGCATGACGCACCAAGTGGGCGATGGCCGGTGTATCGTGAAGGAGACCGATGCAGTGTTGGCTGTGAGTGTAGAAAATAGCACCGCCTATGTGGTGACATGCAACGACCTGAGCACGGCGATCGAGGAGGTGCGAGCCGCGAACGAATTGCTGGTGTATCCGAATCCGACAACCGGTTTGGTGCGTGTGGAAGGTGCGAACCTGCACGACGGTGTTCAGATTACGGATGCATTGGGCCGCACGGTGGCTGTAGCGTCAATACCCCTCTTCAATACCAGCGCGATGCTGGACCTGCGCGGCGTGCCCAGCGGCTTGTACTTCATTCGTACGAGTGATGGCCGGGTAGCCCGTGTGCTGCGGGAGTGAGGTAGTGGTGCCATCGGCGCACACAGTTCTTGTGGCACCCGAGCACCACACGCCGATGAGATGTGTGGATGCTCCGTAGATCGGGCCTCTTTGTTGCGCGCGGGTTCTAGGACCCATATGGCACTATCCAGGCTGACCGTACTTCAGCACGACCCCGATCTGCCCCGCATGGTACGCCGTGTGCGTCACGATGCGTCCCAGCGCTTCAGCCTTGCTCTTCCTGCCGAACTCCTTGGTCTCGACCATCGTGTCCCACTCGGCATCTGGTGTGGCTTCGATCGCACGATGCAGGGTGTCGGCGCTCTCTTGCACGTAGGCTTTCAGCTCTGCCAGATCGGTCCATTGGCCGGTGTCGAAGCCCTTGGCTAGTGCTGGCACGCACCTGCACATCGGCCAAGCCGAACACATTCTTCGCGAAGAGCAACTCCACATCACCGAGATGACGCACCAAGAAGCCGATGCTGTTCGGTGCGGGTGCGAGCTTCTTCGGAAGATCCGCTTCGGTGAGCTGATCGAGCAACTTGGTGAAGCGGGTGCGGCCTTCGGTGTAGAGGGCGAGGAGGGAAGTGGTGCGGGGATCCATGGAGCCGGGGGCATGATGACTGTAGAATGAAGAATGTAGAATGATCAACTCAGTCGTACATCCAAAGCCATTCTACATTCTGCGGTTCTACATTATAAATTCTACATTCTATGTGCTTCACCAGCACTTCGCAAAGATGCCTACGTAGTACAGCCCCGTCAGCACGAACACCGCGCCCGCCACGTAGCGCATCACCTTCTCCACCTTCTGCACAGCGTTGAAGACGCGGCTCAACTGGTTCATGCTGTAGGCCATGATGCCTGCGAAGACCAGCACGGGCAGTCCGGTGCCCAGCGCGAAGATCAGCGGTAGGTGCAAGCCGCCGGACTGTGCCAACGTCATTGGAATGAGCGAGCCGAAGTAGAGGGCACCGCTGTATGGGCAGAAGGCGAGTGCGAAGAGCAGGCCCAACATGAATGCGCCGAGGAAGCCCTTGTCCTTGAAACGGTCGGTGAGCTTGTTGAGGATGCCATCGCCGGTGCCACTGCCGATCTTGATCACGCCCAAGAGCACCAGTCCGAGCAGGATGAGCACGGGACCGAGGAAGAGTTCGCCTTTGCTCTGGAAGAAGCGCGCAATGTGGAATTTGCTGGCGCCCCAGTAGAGCACCATGCCGATGGCCGTGTAGCTGAAGGCGCGGCCGAAGGTGTAAAGCAGTCCGCTCAGCAGCATGGCGCGGGGCGACTTCAACTCGCGGCCGATGTAGGCCGTGGCGCTGATGTTGGTGGCCAGCGGACAGGGGCTCACCGCCGTGAGAAGTCCCAACGCGAAGGCCGCCAGCATGGGTGCCTCGCGGCCCATGGCCAGGTCCTGCAACCACTCCATCAGAGCAGTTCCTTGATGCGGCGTGCGAGTTCACTCTTGAAGGCATCGGCATTGCCCGCCTTCATGAAGGCCCACTCGGTAAGGTCGATCTTCTCGGCCTTGCCGTTCTTGTGGACATGCAGGAAGAGCGCGGTGCCGTAAGCGCCGAAGTCCTCGGCCAGCTTGGCGTTGGCGGCTTCGTCCACGTTCACCGTGCGGAAGGTGATGGTGCCGGCCTTCTTCTCCGCAGCATAGTTGGAGTTGAGAACCTCCTCGGTGAGCGACTGGATGGTGAGGCAGGTCTTGCAGCGGTGATCGGTGTGGAAGTCGATCACATCGATGCGCGTTGCGCCGGCGGCGTTCGCGGACTTGGCCGGTTGCTGGGCGTTGCTGTTGCAGGCCGAAACGAGCAGGCCAAGTGCGAGGAAGGAAAGGTGGAACAGGTGTTTCATGGTGTTCTTATTGTGCGCATCGTGGCGCGTTCTTGTTGAGGATGTCGGTCTTGGTGTAGGTGGTGAAGGCGGTTTTCGGCCATTGGAAGTCGACCAGTTCCTCCACCGTGAATGTGGTCTTCGGGTCTTGCGTAAGCAGGTCGACACCGAACTCGGCTTCGATGGTTCGCAGTGAATCGAGCCCGCAGGGAGAAAGCGCTTGGCGCATGGCGAGCGGTGTCAGGCTGTCGATGGCGGCAGGCTTCACACCGGGACGCAGTTTCACGCTGAACGCGCGACCATCGCTGATGCGTTGTACGATGTACAGACCGGGTAGCGTGTCGCTCACTTGGAACGTGCCGAACTGCATGCGTGCACCGGTGAGCATCACGGCCACATCGGAGAGGCAGGGCGAAGAGCGGCTGATGATGCGCAGGTCGGTGCGGTCGATGGGTGCTTCGGGATAGAGCTCTTTCAGGGCTTCACCCAAGCCCATGGCACCGATCACCAATCCATCGCACCAATGCCCGTGGAATTTGATGAGGTCGTTCAGCGTGACCTCTTGCTCGTGGCCGAGGCGTCCTTTGCTGAAGTCGGTGTCCACCACGCGCCAGCTTAGTGAAGAAACGTTGGCAGGGTCTTCAGATGAGGCTGCGGTATCCCCACGCTCTGTATTACAACAGGCCGCGAACAACAATGCTATGGGCAAGAGCCACTTCACAGGATCGCGTTGAACAGGTATCCGCTGAGGATGATGAAGAAGGCGACCGTGCCGAAGAAGATCGCGATCAGCTTCCAGGTCATGACCTTTTTGAGCAGGGTCGCTTCAGGTAGCGAGAGCCCGATCACAGCCATCATGAAAGCGATGGCTGTGCCCAGCGGCACACCCTTCTGCACCAGCACTTGGATCACTGGCAGCACACCGGCGGCATTGGCGTACATGGGCACGCCGAGGATCACGGCCAAGGGCACGGCCAGCGGGTTCTCCTTGCTGATGTGTTCCTCGAAGAAGCCGGTGGGAATGAACCCGTGCATGAGCGCACCGATGCCGATGCCGATCAGCACGTAGATCAACACGCTCTTCACGATGCCCCAAGCTTCCTGCGTGATGCCGGGCAGGCGTTGCACGAAGGTTTGTTTCTCCTCCTGGTAGGCGCCTTCCACTTCGGCCTGCTGGATCACGCCCTGCACCCAGGGGGTGAGCAGGTGTTCCAGTTTCAGCTTGCCCAGGATGTAACCACCGATGGTGCCCAGGATGATGCCGCTGGCCGCGTAGATCAGCGTGGTCTTCAAGCCGAACATGCCGATGAAGATGGCGATGGCCACCTCGTTCACCAGTGGC
>JBBEDG010000166.1:0-5009 GCA_040881405.1 Flavobacteriales bacterium
CTTTCAGCGTGGGGGTCAATAGCTGGTTGTCCTCGCTCCACGTCTCCCCCGCTATCACAAGGGTCGAGACGCGCTCATGGTTCGCGAGACCGGCGTTCACGCTTTCCAAATGCTCGGCAAGTTCACGTTCCAGCGCTGCACGTTCAGCCTTCAACGCATCGGCATTGAGATTCACCAAGGCCAGCGGTTGTGGCGAGGTCATGCCCACCAGACACACTTGTTCGATGTGGGGGCAAGTGGACAGTTTTTCTTCGATCGGGTTAGGCACGATGAACTGGCCCTTGGCGGTCTTGAAGGCATCGTTGATGCGGCCGGTGAGGTGCAGGAAACCCTTGTCATCCATGCGACCCTTGTCGCCGCTGTGGATCCAGCCGTCGCGCAGGACTTGGGCGGTCATCTCCGGCTCTTTGTAGTAGCCCATCATGGCATGGGGCGTCTTCATCAGTATCTCGCCGTTGTCCGAATCGATACGCAGTTCGCAGAAAGGTACCACCCGACCCACGCTGTCCTCGGGAGTATCGCGGCCCACGCCGTTGCTGATGGATCCACAGGCCTCGGTCATGCCGTACGATTCGATCAGGTGAATGCCCAGTTTGTGGAAGAAGCGCTTGATGTGCTTCGGCGTTATCGCTGCGCCGGTGGCCACGGTACGCACATCGCGCATGCCCAGCCCCGTGCGGATCTTGTTGCGTACGATACCACCGATCACAGGTAAGGAGAGCAACATGTCGAGCCGCTTCTCCGGCATCCGCGACAGCACGCCTTGGTGGAATTTGGTCCAGATGCGCGGCACCGCGAAGAGCATCGTGGGCTGTGTGTCCTGCAGGTTATAAATGAAGGTTTCGATGCTTTCGCCGAATGAGATGGTGCCGCCCGATGCCAGGCAACTGACCTCCACACCGATCCGTTCGCCCACGTGGTTCAGCGGCAGGAAGCTGAAGTACTTCTGGTGCGGCACCTGGAAGATGCCGATGAAGTTGGTGAGCCGCTCACCACGGATGATGAGCGCCGGTGTGCGGTAGCTGTGCATCACACCTTTCGGACTGCCCGTTGTGCCACTGGTGAAGAGGATGGTCCAGAGTTCGTCGAGTGTTGGCTTGTGTATGTCCTGCACCGGCTTCTGCGCAGCGATCAACACGTCCCATTCGTGACCGAGATCCACCGTTGCGTTGCCCGCGTAGTGCGGGAAGCGGATGCAGGTGATGCCCGGCGGGACCACCTCGGCTTTGTCGCCCCACGATTCCAACTTGCCGATGAACAGGGCCTTGATGTCGCTCTTGCGGATCAGCTCGGCGAGTGAGGCCTTGGGCGTGCTGGCGTAGAAAGGCACCGAGATGTAGCCGCCCATCATTATCGCGAGGTCGGCCAAGATCCAGTGGTAGCAGTTCTTGGAGAGGATGCCGATGTGATCGCCCTTCTGCAAGCCGAGCCCACGCAATGCACCCACCATGCGCCGCGCAATGGCACCCGCCTCTGCATAGGTGAAGGTGTGCCACTCTCGGCCGTAGGGCTGACGCAGGAACACCGCATCCGACGTGGTCTTCTCCCAGTGAAGGAAGTCGTCCAGCGGGGTGCGGAGGTCCTGGTATAGGGCGTCGGTGTTCACGTACGGTTGGCGTATGGTGGGTCGACCCGGAGGGTCGACGGTACCGGTGCTTCGATATAGAACCGTGCTATCATCGGGCGATCACAGCTCATATACGTTGCGTGCAATAAAATGCGCTGCGATCTTCCGGCGCGTCTCTTTCAGGTCGTGGGCCGGCAGGTTCAGCAGGCGGATGAGCGCCTTCACGGTCATGTCGGCCATGTCGCCTTGGGCGCTGGCGCATACCACTTCGCGCATAGCTCGGCGCAGCACCTCGGCGGTGTCGTGCATCAGGACGGTCACCATGGCGTGGGTCACTTCCGCGGATGGATTGTCGCGGTGCTTCATGGCCCGCAGCAAGGCACTCTCGTACATGAAGACTTGCGCCAGCATGTCCGCGAGTTCCATCAGCACTTCCTGCTCGTCCTTGATGGCTTCCTGGAAACGTTGCATGGCTTGACCGGCGGCGAGGATGGTGACCTGCTTCGCGACATCGAGGAAGGATAGCTCCAGCTCGAAGGGTGCGCTACCCGAAGCGGCTTGCAGCTTGCCCCCTTGCAGATCTTGGAAAGCCTGCATCGCGGCAGGCATCAGGGCCACTTCACCCTTCATCGCTTTTCGCAGGAGCGTGGTGGGCATCAGTAGGCGGTTGATCTCGTTGGTGCCTTCGTAGATGCGATTGCCGCGGATGTTGCGGTACAGCGTACTGATCTCGCTCTCGGCGCTGTAGCCCATGCCGCCGTGGATCTGCAACGCTTCGTCAACTACCAGTTGCTCCATCTCCGAGCCGTAGACCTTGGTCATGGCGCACTCCAGGGCGAACTCGGCCACGCTGCGCTGTTTGGCCTCCAGCTCCGGCATACCTCCGGCCAGCATATCGGCGAGTACCAGGTCAACCTGATGGGCTACGCGATTCCATGCGCTGTCGTTGGCGTAGATACGCGTGGCCATGGTGGCGATCTTCCGTTGGATGGCACCGAACGAAGCGATCGGCTGACCGAATTGCACGCGCTGGTTGGCGTAGGCCACGCCCAGTCTAAAAGCGCGCTTGGCGATGGCGCTGTTGGCCACTGCGATCTTGATGCGACCTGCATTCAAGGCGTTCATGGCGATCTTGAAACCCTTGTCGCGCTCGCCGAGCAGGTTCTCCACGGGCACTTTCACGTCCTCGAAAAAGACCTGCCGCGTGCTGCTGCCATGGATGCCCAGCTTGCGCTCTTCGGCACCGAGCTTCAGGCCGTAATCCTTGTGGACGATCAGGCAGGAGAGGTTCTTGTCATCCGCGATCTTGCAGAACACGAAGAACACATCGGCGAAGCCCGAGTTGGTGATCCACATCTTCTGGCCATTCAATACGTAGTGCGTGCCATCGGCGCTGAGCACCGCACGTGAACGGGCCGCATTGGCGTCGCTGCCGCTACCCGGTTCGGTGAGGCAGTAACTGCACTTGATCTTGGCGGCGATGATGTCCGGCAAGTACTTCGCCTGCTGCTCCGGGGTGCCGTAGTACAGCACGGGGTAGATGCCCAGACCTGTATGCACACCGATGCTCTGCGCAAAGGAGAAGCTGTCGCTGGCGATCTCCCCGAAGGCAAGCTCGGTCTTGAAGTCGGCGCCCAGCCCGCCAAAGGACTCGGGCACACCGATGCCGTGGAAACCCAGCTCGCCCATCTGCTCCAACAGTCCGGGCGCGAGGGTGGTGCCTTCCACCGTGTCGAACTTCTCCTTGATAGGCTCCAGTTCCTTGTCCAGGAAGTCGCGCATGGACTTGCGGAACATGAGCTGTTCTTCGCTGTAGTCCTCGGGCGTGAAGATGTCCTCGGGGCGCGATGGCCTGATGAGGAACTCGCCGCCTTTGATGAGGGATGTGGTGGTGGTGGGCATTTTTATGAGCGTCTTAATTGGCAGTCCGATTTGCCAGGAGTGTCTGTATCTCGATGGACCAAAATGTGCCAGACTGAACCGCCTTGCTATCATGAACTGATAGGATCTGCTGCAGTTCTTCAACGGCCTCCAGATCATAAATGCCGTCCAAGTAGGCCATATCTCCAGCTTTGGCAATGACCTTCTCAACGAAATCCTGGTATGCCAAGAGGGATAGATTCAGCGTAGGCAGATCGGCGTTCACATACATCGGCTTGAAATCATCATCATGGTCTAGGACCCAAATGACTCCTCCATTCTCACAATCCACTGTCAGATGATCTCCACTTCCGTTGAAGCCAATGCTGACATACTGCCCAACCTCATCTGGAAGACCTTCCATCATTTCTTTCACAGGGCGCCCGAATCGTTCAATATCATCTCCAAGCACATCGAACTCTAACCAAGGAGAGGCTGAACTTGGAAGTCCGACCTCGACCATATGATTCACTGTTTTATTATCGAGACCGAGTGCAGCGAGCATGTTTCTATCCAAACGATGCAGGTCTATTCCTGATCGCTTCCATCTTTCTATGAGGCTATTCTTATCCATTATGGCGATGGGCTATCCACGTGCTGTATCGATCATAGGAATGACCGTAACACATTCGGCAATCCCATCTTGTCGTAGTTCAGGTGCTGCGCGCCGTCCACGTAGAGGGTGATGCCGGTGATGTAGCTGGCGAGCGGGCTGGCGAGGAAGCAGACGGCGTTGGCGATGTCCTGCGGGTCGCCGAAACGCTTGAGGGGAATGGCTTTGCGGGCTTCGCCGAACATCTCCTGCACTTGGTGCGGGTAGGTGCTGAGGCCCGATGATTCGATGATGCCCGGGGCCACGCAGTTGAGGCGGATGTTGAAGCCGCTCCACTCCTGCGCAAGGGTCTTGGTCATGTTCTCCACGCCAGCTCGCGCGGCTCCGGTGTGGATCATGCCAGGAAAACCACGGGCCATGTCGACCACGATGTTCACCACGGTGCCGTTGTTCTGCGGAATGAAGAAGGCCTTCGCCATGTCGCGCGTCATGAAGAAGGTGCCGTTGAGGTTGTTGTCGATCACAGCCTTCCAACCCTTGTCGCTGATGTACTCGGCCAGCGCGGGGAACTGCCCGCCGGCGTTGTTCACCAGGATGTCCAGACGACCGTGCTTCTGCTTGATGTGTTCCACCAATACGGCGATACGCTCGGTGTCGCGGATGTCGCAGGCCAGGGCATCGCAGTTGCCGAAGGCGGAAAGTTCCTGCTGCGCTTTCAGCAGCGGCTCCTCCTTGCGAGATACGATGATCACCGTGGCACCCAGCTGCAGCATCTGCTTGGCGATGGCGTAGCCGATGCCGGAACGGCCGCCGGTGACGAGGGCGATCTTGCCGGTGAAGGTGGATTCGTGGAACATGAGTGGAAGGGCGTTATCGGTAGTGGTGAAGTGTTGGCAAGTCGACCCAGTGGGTAGACGGTACGGGTGCATGGGGCAGCGTTGCAGCATGGCTGCACCCGTTCCTGCTGGT
>JBBEDG010000167.1:0-30537 GCA_040881405.1 Flavobacteriales bacterium
CCAAGTACGACAGCAAGGCCTTCAAGAAGAGCGTGGGACTCAACGGCGTGGGTACCAAGGCGGTTAACGCTTTGAGCACCTACTTCAAGATCGAAAGCGTTCGTGAAGGGCAGATGAAACGTGCCGAGTTCGATCGCGGCACCCTGCGCAAGGACGAGAAGTTGGTGTCTTCCGCGGAGCCCAACGGCACACGTGTGACCTTCGAGCCCGATGAGCTCATGTTCAAGCAGTTCCAGTACCGTGACCAGCACATCGAGCGCTTGTTGTGGAACTATTGCTACCTGAACACCGGGCTCACCATCCATTACAACGGCCAGAAATTCCAGAGCAAGAATGGCCTGCTCGACCTATTGCAGGTGAAGATGGACGGTGAGCCGCTCTATCCCATCATTCATCTGAAAGGCGACGACATCGAGGTGGCCATCACCCACGCCAACCACTACGGCGAGGAGTATTACAGCTTTGTGAACGGCCAGCACACCACACAGGGCGGCACGCACCAAGGCGCATTCCGCGAGGCGGTGGCCAAGACCATCAAGGACTTCTTCAAGAAGGATTGGGAGGCCGGCGATGTGCGCACCGGTATCGTGGCCGCAGTAAGCGTGAAGGTGGTGGAACCCGTCTTCGAGAGCCAGACCAAGACCAAGCTGGGCAGCCAGGAGGTGGAGCCCGGTGGCCAGAGCATGCGCGGGTTCATCGGCGATTTCATTGGTAGAGAGCTGGACAACTTCCTGCACAAGCACCCCGAGGTATCCGAAGTGCTGCAAGCACGCATCCTGCAGAACGAACGTGAACGCAAGGAGCTGAGCGGCATCCGCAAACTGGCGCGTGAGCGTGCCAAGAAAGCCAGTCTGCACAACCGAAAACTGCGCGATTGCCGCGTACATCTCAGTGACACCAAAGTGGATCCGCGCAAGCAGGAGACCACCCTGTTCATCACCGAGGGCGACAGTGCAAGCGGAAGCATCACCAAAAGCCGGGACGTCAACACCCAGGCTGTTTTCAGCTTGAAGGGGAAGCCGCTGAACTGCTACGGACTCACCAAAAAAGTGGTTTACGAGAACGAGGAGTTCAACCTGGTCCAGTCGGCCCTCAATATCGAGGATGGCATGGACGGTTTGCGCTACAACAAGATCGTGATAGCCACCGATGCCGATGTGGACGGCATGCACATCCGCCTGTTGCTGATGACCTTCTTCCTTCAGTTCTTCCCGGACCTGGTGAAGAACGACCACCTCTACATCCTGCAAACGCCGCTCTTTCGCGTGCGGAACAAGAAGGATACCCTGTACTGTTACAGCGACGAGGAGCGCCAGCGTGCCATGATGAAACTTGGCAAGAGCGCAGAGATCACGCGATTCAAAGGATTGGGTGAGATCAGTCCCGATGAGTTCAAGCACTTCATCGGCGAGGACATCCGCCTTGAACCGGTCATGATCACCAAGGATGCCGTGGTACACCAGCTACTGGGTTTCTACATGGGTAAGAACACGCCCGAGCGTCAGGAATTCATCATCGGTAATCTGCGTGTTGAGAAGGACCTGCTGAACGAGGCGAAAGACGATCCAGTGAAGGCCATCGCCATGAAACTGGAGGAGAACGAAGTGGAAGCATGATGCGGTCCTGGGGCATTTTCGCAGTGTTGATGGTGGGCATCCAAGTGCTATGGAGCGGCTCGCTGCACGCGCAGTCCACCGGTCAGTTGCGATTCCGTTTCGAGCCGGACCGGAGCATGCAGTTCGTGCTCGATGGCAAATACAAGTTGACCGATCGGGAGATCACCTTGGGTGAGGGTGCTCACCGGTTCACCTTCTGGGCGCCGGAACGACTGATGTTGGATACCACGCTCTTTGTCGAGGGCGATCGCACCCGCGAAGTCTTCATCCGCTTGCGCTATTCGCAGGACTATGTGGACCACCGCCGCGCCGAGGAGCGTTACGTGAAGGAGGGTCGTTGGGGGCGCTACCTGCCTCCCGTTGTTACCGGCGGCGCTGCGGCCTGGGCCACGGTCTCCTTCCTGAATTACGGCAAGGCCTCGCGCGCGCTTGACGATCTAGCCGATAGCTACCGTACTTCCGCTGACCCGGGAGGCATCCAGCGCTTGAAGGATGAGGAGATACCATCGGCCAAGTCCGATCTGAGGTCAGCGCGAACACAGGCCTTTGTGGCCACCGGTGTTTTCGCGGCCAGCGCTGCTGTCACCCTCATTATCCGCAAACGTCTCGCCCAACGCACGGCCCCGGTATTCGACGACAAGGAGCGCATCCGTTTCGAAGGACTTGTCCACCAGAACACGGGTGTCGGAGGGATCTGGTCCGCTACCTTCAGCCTTCCATTGCTATGAGGATCCTGCTTGCCTTTGCTATTCTGCTCACGCTGCTCAGCGGCTGCTACAAGGACAATGTGGACGTGTCCGAGTTGAACACCAATCCCTTTGACCGCGACTATGCAGGACCTTCGGTGTTCGAGTTCGATGAGACCTTCCTTCAGACCGTTAACATCGGTGGCACCAATGTGCTTTACCAAGTGATCGTTTTTCGTGTGAAGGAAGAACTCTTCCTGTCACCTTCCTCCTATTCGGTGCAGCTGCGGGACCTACAGAACGAGGACCCGAATGCCACGGCCACGCCGGTTTCGCCCGGTAGCAGCCTGTACCGTTACCAACGTGCCCCGGCGCCCGGGCAGCAGATATGCCTTGAATTACAGCTGTTCAACAACCAGAGCGGCGCAAGGGCGGAGACCATTTGTGCGACATTGTAATGAGCGACGAGAACGACGACATCCTCGACGGATCGAACGGGACCCCTGCGGAGTCCAATGCCAAGGGTATACCAGGTGCTGGCCAGGCCGGAGAATTCTCCGTAAGCGGAATGTACCGTAGTTGGTTCTTGGACTATGCCAGTTACGTGATCTTGGAGCGCGCGGTGCCCGCTTTGCAGGATGGCCTGAAGCCTGTGCAACGCAGGATCCTGCATAGCATGAAGGACCTGGATGATGGACGCTACAACAAGGTGGCTAACATCATTGGTCACACAATGCAGTACCATCCGCACGGAGATGCCAGCATCGGCGATGCGTTGGTACAACTGGGGCAGAAGGACCTGCTGATCGACTGCCAGGGAAACTGGGGCAACACCCTCACAGGCGACAGCGCGGCAGCACCGCGTTACATCGAAGCGCGCCTCAGCAAGTTCGCGCACGATGTGGTCTTCAACCCCAAGACCACCGATTGGCAACTGAGCTATGATGGCCGCAACAAGGAACCGGTCTTCCTGCCCGTGAAATTCCCGCTGCTGCTGGCCCAAGGCGGAGAAGGCATCGCGGTGGGCTTGAGCTGCAAGGTTCTCCCGCACAACTTCAATGAGTTGATCGACGCCAGTATCGCGGTGCTGCGTAAGCGCTCCTTCGAACTGGTACCCGACTTCCCAACGGGCGGCCTTGCCGATGTGAGCAACTACAACGAAGGCGAACGCGGCGGGCGGATCCGCTGCAGGGCGCGCATCCGCAAGGAGGACAACAAGACCCTCGTGATCCACGAGATCCCTTTCGGCACCACCACCACCAGCCTCATAGAGAGCATCATCAAGGCCAACGAGAAGGGCAAGATCAAGGTGCGGCACATCGAGGACAACACCGCCGAGAACGCCGAGATCCTGGTACACCTGGCCGCAGGTGTATCGCCGGACAACACCATTGATGCGCTTTACGCCTTCACGGATTGCGAACTGAGCATTGCTCCTAATGCCGTGGTCATCGAGGCAAGCTCCGAGGCCGGTATAAGCGACAAGCCACGCTTTGTCGGCGTGAACGATCTGCTGAAACGAAGCACCCAGAACACGCTGCGCCTGTTGGAGTTGGAACTCGTCATCAAGAAGGGCGAGTTGGAGGAGCAATGGCACTTCGCTTCGCTGGAGCGCATCTTCATCGAGAAGAAGGTGTATCGCAAGATCGAGGAGGCGGAGACCTGGGAGCAGGTGATCGAGTTCATCGACAAGGGTTTGAAGCCCCACACCAAGGAACTGAAGCGTCCGGTTACCCAGGATGACATCCTGCGTCTCACCGAGATCAAGATCAAGCGGATCTCCAAATTCGACAGCTTCAAGGCCGATGAGCACATCAAACAACTGGCCGAGAACATTAGCGAAGTGCAACACAAGCTGGACCACATCGTGGACCATGCGGTGGACTACTTCAAGGAACTGAAGCGTAAGTACGGACCTGGTCGCGAGCGCAAGACCGAAGTGCGCGCCTTTGATACCATCGTTGCGACCAAGGTGGCCGTGGCCAATCGCAAGCTCTACGTTGACCGTGCCGAGGGCTTTGCCGGATGGAGCCTGCGCAACTTCGAGTTCGTGGGCGAATGCTCGGACTTGGACGACATCATCGTCTTCCGCAGCGATGGTTCCATGCTGGTGACCAAGGTGGCCGACAAGAAGTTCATCGGTAAGGACATCCTACATGTGAGCGTTTGGAAGAAGGGCGATGAACGCACCATCTACCATCTTGTTTACCAGGACGGCTCCAAGGGCCCATACTACATGAAGCGTTTTGCGGTAACGGGCATTACGCGCGACAAAGAGTACGACCTTACCAACGGAGCCAAGGGCTCGCGGGTGGAATACTTCACGGCCAACCCCGATGGAGCTGCCGAGGTGATCCACGTGGTGTTACGCCCTAGGCCGAACCTGCGCAAGGCTAAGTTCGACATCGACTTCGCTACGCTGTCCGTGAAAGGCCGAAGCAGTAAGGGCAACCTGCTCACCCGCTACATGGTGAGCAAGATCACCCAGAAGGAGCGTGGCGCCAGCACGCTAGGTGCCATTCCGATCTGGTTCGATGAGACCGTTCGTCGCTTGAACGAATCGGGCCATGGACGTTACCTCGGGCGCTTCGGGGGCGATGATCGCATCCTGGCCATCATGCGTAATGGCACTTATCAGCTCTTTCCCTATGTGCTCAGCACCCACTTCCCGGACGATGCCATCACCGTGGTGAAGTACGACTCCAAGCAAGTGGTGAGCGCGGTTTACTGGGAAGGGGAGAAGCAGCAGTGCAACGTGAAACGCTTCACGCCGGAGCCTGCCAAGGATGCCGTGCCATTCATTTCCGAGCATGCCGATAGCAAGCTTGTGGTGCATAGTCTGTTTTCAAAGCCACGGGTCAAGCTCAGCTTCGACAAGCGCAGCAATCCACGTGAGGACGAGGAGTACGACCTGGAGTCCTTCATCGCGGTGAAAGGGGTGAAGGCCCTCGGCAACCGTCTCACGCCCTTCAAGGTGAAGGAAATGGAGTTGCTGGATCCCGTCTTCGTACCTATGACGCCAGAGCTGGAAGAAACCCAGGCCATGCTGATCAGCGATGATGAGGTTGGCAATCTGGAGGCGCCCGAAGAGGAGGACCTGGAGGAAAGCCCCATGAAGCAGTTCCGCAAAGCGCAGGTGAAACAGGAAGTGGAGCGTTCGCCGGAAGATCCGCTGATCGGCTACGAGCCGGGCAAGCAGATAACCCTTGGGCTGGACTAGCTGCTCTTTACAATGCGATGGTACTGTGTTGCACCATTGCTTCGCACGCGTAGCACATAGGTGCCATCGGCCTGTCCGCCGAGGTCCAGAGTAAGTGCTGTAGGGCCTTGCCCGCTTAGCGTACGGCTCATGATCAAGCGACCCGTGGCATCCAGCACATCCACGATAAGGCCGCCCTGCAGTTCCATCAGCAGTACCGTGCTTTCCGCGAACGGATTGGGTGCTACACGTACTGTTCCGGCGGAAAGGTGCTCCGCGTAACCGACACAGGATTCCACCGAGAATTGCACGCTGCTCTCTCCCAAGCAGCCGTCCGCAGGGTCCACGGTTAAGGTAACGGTCCAAATGCCTGACCCAAGATCCGATGGATCGAAGGACACGCTGCTGCCGCTGCCTGCAACAGCACCGCTCCATGTACCGGACGCTGAACCTTGCAGCACCACGGTTCCGCCATCCACACAGTAAATGGGCAGCGCATTGATCTGCACCGCAGTGGCTTCCAGGACTTGCAAACTATCCCGTGGGTTGCTCAATACGCAGCCGTTGGGCGCTGTATAGGTATACATCAATTCATAGATGCCGGGAGGTACTTCGGCAGGAGCGAACAGGCCGGATCCATCCAAGGGTGCTGTCCAAGTTCCGCCTTCAGGCCATGCCATGAACTGCACGGCATCATCCTCTTGGCAGAACGCGCGTTCACTGGTTTCCACCACGGCCTGCGCTGCGAGTTCCACAAAGAGCACCGCGCTGGCGGTGCAGCCGGCGGCATTGGTGTAGTTGTAGAATGTCGGGTGCGATCCTTCGCCGACCAATGCAGGATCCAACGCACCGTCGATCACCCCCGGTCCGCTCCACGTTCCACCCTCAGGCGATCCGCCTTCAAGCGTTACCAGTGGCCCTTCGGCACAGAATACGGGCAGTTGCGAAACGCTCACCTCCGGCAGGTCGTCCACCACGATGATCACGAGTGTATCGCTGTTGGCGCATTGTTGCGGGATCGTGGGCACGCGGTCCAGGACCACCCGGTATTCGCCTGCTCCTTGCGACGGATCGAAAAGCGCCGAACCGTTCGTGGAAGAAACGATATCGCCACTCCAGGTGGTGCCCGGAAGATCCACCACCGGAAGTATCGTCTGCACACCGGAAGTGATGCAGAACGGACCTGCCTCCTGGATCTCCGAAGAGACCGAGGGCCACAAGGAAATGGGGCCTACGAAGGTGATGCAGGATGTGCTGGTCGGGTCAGTGAAAGCGCACACGATGATGCTGCCATTGAAGGTGGCAGGGTCCAGAATGCCATCCGTGGTGAGGCCCACCCATTCCACAGTGGAAGGCCTTGCGGTAAGATGTATGGGGCGTTCGGCACTGCACAATATCGGCCCCACGGAAGGGCTTACCGTAGGCCCGGTCACCAAGTGGATGAAGGCACGGTCGCCCACCGGGCATCCGGCCTCTTCGTAAAAAGTATAGTCCAGAGGCTCGTCGCCAGTGACCGATGCGTTGGAACGGAACAGTTCGCCGTTCTGTATCCACCTGCCGGTCCATTCACCACCTTCGGGCAAGGCTTCGGGGAGCACTATGGAAGGGCCCTGGATGCACAGCGAATCGAACAGAGGGACTTGGACTTCGGTCGTGGCAGGCGCCAATGCATTGGGGTGCCATTCCGCTCCACCAGCACGCACAAGTATCATGTCCGGGCGTCCATCCCCATTCAGATCGGCAAGCCTGGGGTGCAGACCTCGCTGCACATCTTGTAGGGCCTTTCGCGGGGCAAAGCCTTCGATGGCAGCGATGTGGCTGGACCAACGCACAGGAAGTCCGGGGTTGGAAGGTACGAACACTACACCAGCGGAAGTGCTGCAACCCAGGTTGGCGAACTGCCCGTTCCCTGCAGAGGTGAAGGGTGCAACCACGTTGATCCGAAAATTCCCATCGGACGTATCCAACCTGTTCTCCACCCACTGCACCGCCAGTCCATTGGCCTCTGCGATATCCATGTCGCCATCGCCATCCACATCCATCAGTTGTGGACGCACCAATGGATAGTCGAAGTTGAAGAAGAGCGGAAGGATATCCCAGGCGCTTCCATTGGAAGCGCCGTTCATCAAGCCAACTGCGGCGAGGTCGGAGCCGATGACGAAGATGTCCTGTCCACCGGTTCCATCCAGGTCGCCAATGGCCATGACAGTTGGAGCTTCGCCCTGCAGGAGTGCAGGAACAAGCACCGCTTGGGAAAAAACGCCAGCGAGATTGGGCCAGAAAGCAATGCCCACGGCATCATCCTCGGAGAAGGTGATCACAGCATCGGGCCATCCATTACCGCTCAGGTCCCCAACACGCAAGGCTCCCGGCGTATGATCCAAGGCCGAAATAGGAACGGGTGGCAGCAGCAAGCCGGAACCGTTGTTCCAAGCCACCTCGAGCAACTCGCCTTCAGAAGCAATGAAGAGGAGGTCGGTCGCACCGTCCCCGTTCAGGTCCTCAAGAACAAAGTGCACGGCAGGGGATGGAAGCACCAGTACCGTGTCCACAGGGCTGAAGTTGCCTGCGCCGTCACTGTTCCTCCACGTCAGGATCAGGTTGCCATCCGACACCGATATAAGGTCCAGGTCACCATCGCCATCCATGTCGCGGGCTTCCAATGCGGGGCCGAAAGGGATCGCATGGATCGTTCTTCCCGCTTCGAATTGAGCTGAAAGGACGAAGTGCTGCAAAAGGGCGACGAGAACGACTAGAACACGCATTGATGTGCTGTATGGCACGACAAAGGTACAGAGCTGAAGTGCCCTTGCCTAACGGGCTTGGAACGCTACTGGAAGCCCTGGAGACTTAACGTACTCTCAAATGCACAGCACCGGGATGCATGCTTCATTGGTAAGCATGCGCTCCTTCTCTGCATCCGCTATGTAGCGGTATTCATCCGAAGCATGGGCCATGATCGCAATGCATCCGGCGCCAATACGTTTAGCGTACTGTGCTGTTGGATGAGCGAAGCCAACACTGAAGGTGTTGCTGGGTTCGTTCGCCTGCACGCAAGGAATACCATCCTTTTCGAAACGTTCCAGCATGACAAGCTTGTTGTTCAGGAGCTCTGCCGATGGTTCTTCCTTGGGCCTCACGAGCTGATAAATGTGCACTTCGGAGCCGTGCAACTTGGCCAACAGGCAAACGGCATCAAGCAGTTTAGCGATATCCGCATGCGCGGCCACTGGCACCACGATGCGGTCCAACCGCTCATTCAGGTTGGTTCCTTCCTGTACCACCATGGTGGGTACGTGCATTGTTCGAACAAGCTTCAGGATATCGGCTCCGAACAGGTTCTGCCGAAGTCCTTTGGGTCCGTGTGTTCCCACCACGGCCATCCCGTACCCGTTACCGCTTTCATCGGGGATCACGTTCATGTAACGCCCTTCGATCACTTTGATCGAAACACTATCACTCCCTCCAGCCTTTTCCACCAAAGCAGCGAGTCGGCTCCGCAATGTCCCATGTTCCGTCTCTGGTGTACCCGGAGGCGCAACATGCAGTACCGTCACTTTTGCGCCGGTCCGGTCCGCCAACGGAAGTGCGAAGTTCAATGCGGCGTTCGACACCTGGGTCAGGTCGTGTGTGCACAGCAAGTTGCTCATGGTACTTCGTATCAGGCTGGAAAGATAGTTGCGCTTGCCTGCCGGGAGCGTTTCGCATCATTGCATTGTTTGGAAACAGTTCGACCCCTTGTTCCACCGTTCCTCGTTCGTGTTACTTCTTACTCTGCTGACATGAACTACCTTGGTACCCTACTGCAAGATCATCTGAATGAGAACTTTTCTGACCCTGGCCCTATGGGCTTTTCTGGTTTCGTCCCAAGCCCAGTTGAACATGGCCTTTGTGGGCCGCCTTGATTACCAACCAACACGTGGAAGCGACATCAGCGATGTTTGGGGGTACGTGGATGAAACAGGCATCGAATATGCGCTTGTGGGAGTGAATGGAGGAGGCGTTTCCATTGTTAGCCTCGCCGATCCGACCAATCCTGTGGAGGTGTTCTGGTTTCCTGGGGACAATACCATTTGGCGCGATCTGAAGGTTTGGAACGACCACGTCTACGTGACCAACGAAGGGGGCAATGGCCTCGCGATCATTGATCTTGGACCACTACCCCAAAGTACTGCATTGACCGCCCAGAACTGGTCTTCGGGGGGATGGACTTCGGCCCACAACCTGTACATTGATGAAAATGGGATCGCCTACATCTCCGGGGCCAACCGCGGAAACGGCGGTATCATATTTCTTGACCTGAACCAAGACCCTTTCCAGCCGGTAGAGGTGGGTGAGTTCGATCAATGGTATTCCCACGATTGTATGGTGCGTGGCGATACGATGTACTCCGCCCATATCTCCGATGGTTTCTTCTCCATCGTGGACGTGAGCAACAAGCAGGCTCCGGTGATCCTGGGAACCCAGAACACCGGGAACAACTTCACCCATAACTGTTGGGTCTCCGATGATGGACGCTACCTGTATACCACCGATGAAGTGACCGGAGGTTGGTTGGGTAGTTATGATATCAGCGACCCCACGGACATCCAGGAACTACAGCTTTTCCGAAGTGATCCAGGGTCCAACACGATTCCGCACAATACCCACTTCATCAACGAATTCGTTGTTACGAGCTACTACCGTTTAGGCACCACGGTCCATGATGTATCTCGACCGAACAACGTGGTGGAAGTTGCCAATTACGACCATAGTCCGTTCGAGGGCAACGGATTCAATGGTGCTTGGGGTACCTACCCATGGCTCCCCAGTGGACGCATCATCAGCACTGACATCGAACGTGGCCTCTACGTCCTGGATGTGGAGTACGTGCGCGCATGTTGGTTGGAAGGAACTGTGCGGAATTCCGTCACGGCGGTTCCTGTGCCACAGGCCACCGTGGATATCGTGAGCGTAGTTACCGCCAATGCCACCGGCTTCGATGGACGTTACGCAACGGGGCACTCCACTGCGGGTACCTACACTGTGACCGTTTCCGCTCCAGGTTATGAGGACGCAACGATCACGGGCGTGGTCCTCCAGAACGGTGTGCTCACCGAATTGGACATCGATCTGGTGCCCTTGGTCCCTTTCGATCTGATAGGGACGGTATTGGACGGCCTAACGGGGGCGCCTCTTCCTGGAGCGTCTGTGTTGGTATCCAATTCGGACTTCACCCTTACAGCAGAGAGCGGTGCGGATGGCACCTTCATCTTCCCCGGTTTTTTTGCAGGAGATTACGACGTTCTCGTTGGTAAATGGGGTTGGGTTACCAACTGTGAGGATGATCGCCCATTGAGCGCTTCCGGTCCTGAGCTCGTTGTCACTCTGCAGCGCGGATACTACGATGACTTCGAGTTCGACTTCGACTGGACCGTTGCCTCCACGGCCACACTGGGTGCCTGGGAGCGTGGAGTGCCAGTAGGCACCACGTTCGATGGCCAGCAAAGCAATCCAGGTGGTGATGCTGCCGGTGATTGTGGTGAACAGGCCTTCGTGACCGGTAACGGTGGCGGCGGTGCAGGCGCGGACGATGTGGACGACGGCAATACCATCCTCACTTCGCCTGTGTTCGATCTTACTGACGTTTGGGCGCCGGAACTGCGCTACCACCGCTGGTTCTTCAATGAAGGCGGAGCGGGAAGCCCCAACGACCGTATGCGCATTTCCTTGGATAATGGTACAACCAGCGTTGTGCTTGAGGAGATCACAGCTTCCGGGTCAGCTTCAGGCTGGATCGCAAGGGACTACCGCATCGAGGACTTCATCGAACCCAGTAGCACCATGCGCCTCATCGTATTCATCACGGACGATAACCCGGGCCACTTGGTGGAGGGTGGTTTCGACCGTTTCGAGGTGGTTTCCACTAGCAGCGTGGGTATCGACGAACCTTCCTCGACAACCTTTAGTTTGTGGCCGAACCCTTCCGAAGGACGCATGCGTGTGTCCTTGGGTGATGATCAGGAAGGTTCCTTGGTGATCATGGATGCCACAGGTCGTATGGTACTTGGTCCTGTGCGTGTGCAAGGAGGCAGTTTGGAACTGGATCTTCGTGTTCCGGCGGGCACATATATGGCAGAATGTACCCTCGTGTCGGGTGAGCGGATAGTCCGAAGATTGGTCATTGCCCGCTAAGGCATGTCCTGTTCGGAAGAATACGCTCGCTAAGGACCTGTTCAGGCCCTAAGTTGGGTGTCGTGCTTCGTTCGTCTCCAGCCCTGGTTCATTCACAGATGCGTGGATACGGTCGATCGATAGTGAAGCATATCAAGCGTCCAACTCATGGTCCCACGGGTCCTCGATACGGGCACCCCTTGGCTGTGCTCTTGGAATGGCACCGGTATTGGAACTACCGATCGATAGATCCAGTCAGTCAACCTCCTGAACCACGCGCCTATTTCTTATTCTTCTTCGGCGTGGAACTGTCCGCACAGTGTTCCTGCATCAGCTTGTCAACTTCAGGAAGGGACCCCAGCAGTTGAGCCAGACCAAGATCACTACAGGCCTTGTCGCGGTCTCCGCTTTTCAAGCGTAGCATGGCCCTGGTGCGCAGCGCGTAAGGATTGTCGGGGAAATTGCGCAAACTGCGCTCGATATCAGAGAGGGCCTCGGTATCGCGCCCCATCTTCATATTGATGTAGGCCCGGTTGCTCAATGCTACGGGTTCATCCTTGTCCATGAGCAAGGAGCGCTGCACCATGATCATGGCATCTTCGTAACGCTCCAATTGGGCCAGTTCGAAGGCCCGGTTCGTCCAATGCCCCAGGTCGTCGGGCTCCAGTTCGCATAGGCGCTCGATCACCCGGAGCGCATCCTCGTATCGGCCTTCGGTATCATACAATTGTGCAAGGGTCTTCAGGCTCTCTATATCGTCCGTTATGGAGGCCATAGCGATTTCCAGGTCCTCGATGGCGGCTGCATTGTACTTCAATTCCGCCCTGGCCATTCCTCGTACCAAGTGCGCCTTGGCGCCCAGCCTGACGTCCTTGGTATGGGCTATGGCCCTGGTGCTGTAAGATTCGGCTCCTTCCCAATCCTTGCCCTGTTGGGCGTACAAAGCCCGTTGGTAATTGGCCACGGTGTGGGTGCTATCCAGCTTCAAGGCTTGTTCCACATCCAAGAGGAAGCGATCCATTTTTCCCAATGAGTACGCTGCGCGGGCCCGGGCCGCGTAGGTTCTGGCACTGTTCTCCAGCTGCACTGCCTTATCGAACTCCTCCATGGCCTTGCTCCCCTTCCCTGCATCCAGGAGCGCTTCACCTTCGGCCATGTGGATGGCAGCGTTCTGCGCCATACCTGCATTGCAGGCAAGAAGCAGGCACACAATGGTTGCACAGCGTAGAAGAGGAGCAGGAAGTGCGTAGGCCATGGACACAAAGGTAGGAGCCTTGCCCAGAGCACATGCCGTGCCGATCAATGGCGGGGCATCGGTACCGTATCCAAGCCGGCATGTATGCCTTTCGCGTGCAGGTAATGTCCGGCCATGGCGATCATGGCGGCATTGTCCGTGCAGTAGGCGAAGGGTGGAATGTGTGCTTGCCAGCCTTCGCGATCGGCCAGTGCTTGTACCTGAGTCCGCAGTGCACTGTTGGCGCTTACACCTCCAGAGATGCCGATGCGATCAATACCATGCGTACGTGCGGCCTTGGCCAACTTGCGCAGCAGGATGTCCACGATGCTTTGTTGGAGGGAGGCGCAAAGGTGCTGCAGCTCACGCTGCACAAAGCCCGGGGAATTACGCTCACCGTTCATGACGATCGTGCGGAAGGCTGTTTTGGTGCCGCTGAAGCTCATGTCCAGTCCTGCCACCTGGGGGACAGGTAGTTTGTAGCGGCTTGGATCCACTGTGGCTGCATGCTGGTCCACCAGTGGGCCACCAGGGTAGGGAAGGCCCAGCATCTTGGCGCCTTTATCGAAGGCTTCGCCAGCGGCATCATCCAATGTGCCACCAAGCACTTCCATGTCCAAGGGGCTGCGCACCAGTATCAGCAAGGTATGGCCGCCGCTCACGGTAAGGTTTATGAATGGGAATGTTGGAACAGTTCTCTCCCCACTAACATCATGTATGAAATGGGCCAGCACATGAGCCTTCAAATGGTCCACCGCTACCAAGGGGATCTCCAATGCTTGCGCGAACGAGCGCGCGAAGCATGTGCCTACCAGCAGCGCGCCCACCAATCCGGGACCTTGCGTGAAGGCCACTGCGGAAAGGTCCTCTTTGCGCACACCGGCGGCAGTAAGCGCATCGTGTACCACCGGTACGATGTGCTCCTGGTGAGCTCTGCTTGCAAGTTCAGGTACCACCCCGCCCCATAAGCGGTGTACATCCTGGCCAGCGATGCTGTTGGAGCGCACCACACCATCCACGAGGACGGCCGCAGCGGTCTCGTCGCAACTGCTTTCAATGCCCAGTATCACACTGGACTTCCCGGTCGGCATGGAGCAGGGGGCTACTTTTGATGGATCGGGCGCGATCCTTGCTTGACAAGGTGCCAAAACTAAGGTCCAGCTGAAAGCTACCACGTTATACAAGTGGGTACTGCGCGGGTTCCGCTTGCTGGGGCGCCTCGTTCTTGTATTTCTGTTCACGGTTGCTCTTGCCTTCCTGGTCATGTTGTTCCCATCCGTGCAGCGGGGTGTGGCAAAATACCTGGCCGCAGTGGCCACTGAGCGCCTCGGGGCCGAGGTGCGCATCGGCAATGTGGCCATCAGCCTCTTCGGAAAGGTGCTCTTGGAGGATGTGTTCGTGGGCGACCTGCGCGGTGACACCTTGTTCTCGGTCGGGCATCTGCGGGTCGAAGCCCTGCGGGTACACCCGCGTGCCCAGTTGATCCGTGTAGGGGCATTGGAACTGGATGGAGGGCGCTTCGCTTTGGCCAAGGCCAAGGGCGATGCGTATAGCAATTTGACCAACCTGCTGAACAAGCTGGCGAGCGAGGACAGTGCGGGCGGTGATGCGGAATGGCGCATCCAGGTGCAGGCATTCGCCATCCACGGACTCCATTTCTCCTTTCACAACGCAGAGCAGGAAACGCAGCCTTTCGGCATTGATTTCGACCACGTGGATGTGCGTGATGTTCATCTTGTAGGGAACCGGTTCCATGTTGCTGGTGATTCCATAAGCGCGCACCTGGGTCAATTCTCGCTGCGCGAACGGAGCGGGTTCCACGTTCAACAGTTGGCCGGTACCACCGTTGTCAGTGGGCGGGGTATAACCATCGATGATATGGTTCTTCGCACACCGAATTCCGAAGTGCACGGTGCCCTTCGCTTGATCACTGGATCCTGGGCGGACTACAATGCTTTCAACGAGCAAGTGCAAATGCGGCTGGAACTCGATAGTTCTCGCCTGGACTTTGCCGACATCGCCTACTTCGCTCCTGAACTTGAGGGTATCCACTTGCCAATCGGGCTGGAAGGCCTCGTGCGGGGCACAGTAAGCGAGCTGAAGGGGCGAGGCATGCAGGTCCACTTCGGAGAGAACTCCTACTTCAAGGGCAGCGCCGAACTCAATGGCCTGCCCGATCTGGCCAATACCTTCATCCTGCTCGACATCGATGAGCTGCGCACCGGACATCAGGATCTGGGACGGGTCCCCATACCTCCTTTCACCAGCGGCGAACGCCTTGTACTTCCTCCGGAATTAAGGGAGTTGGGCAACCTTCGCTTTGCCGGCAATTTCACCGGATTCACCAGCTCCTTCACGGCCTATGGCCGCGCTCGCACGGACTTGGGTGATCTACGCACGGACCTTTCCTTCAAACGAGATATACAAAGTGGCATATTCACCATCGCGGGCCGCATCGCCACCGAGTCCTTAGTACTTGGTCCTCTTCTGAACTCGCCCAGCATAGGAGCGGTGGCAGCGAACATCAGGATAGAAGGTAGCGGCCGACGACTTGCCACCATGAAGGCCGATCTGGAGGGAAGCATCCCCTTGTTCACCTTGAACAACACCAGGCTGACCGGCATCACCGCCAACGGACGCGTGGAGCCCGATATCTTCAACGGAAGTCTGAGTGCCGACAACGAGTACCTGGTGATGGACTTCAGCGGACTTGCCGACTTGCGTGGTGACTGGCCCGTGGTGGACTTCACTGCGAATGTGCAGCACATGGATCTGGCCGCCTTTGGTCTTACCCCGGTGGCTGGCTACAACACCTTGAGTGTACTGGTAAGTGCTGAGGGTAGGCTATCTCCGGACAGCCTGCAAGGACGTGTGGATGTACAGGGCATATCCTATTGCGACGAGCGTGGTGATCATGAATTGGGCGACCTGTTGCTCACCAGTGGTCGATCGGCCGGCGAAAATGTACTTACGCTTACTTCAAGCTTCGCCGATGCTGAAGTGATCGGTAACTTCCTTCCTACGAAGCTTCCAGGGGCCATCACCAGCATCGTGTACAGCGTCTTCCCTGCATTGAGCCAAGAGGTCATCTATGCACAGGCCGATCAGGATTTCCGATTCACCGTCACCACCAAGGAGACCGGCCCGGTGTTGGAACTCTTTGTACCCGGCTTGGAACTGGCTCCTGGTGGAGTTGTGAATGGTTCCTTGAACAGCCGCAGGTTCAACATCGGACTGGGTGCGAAGCTGCCGAATGTCCGCTTTGGCAAGTTCGTCGCCAATGATGTGGAGATCGCCTTGGACAAGGCTTTGGACATTTTGGCCTTCAGTGTATCCAGCACGCGGCAGACCTGGGGCGACAGTGTTTGGTTCGACGGCGCCTCCCTTACGGGCAAGGCCTATCAGGACGACCTTGAATTCGCGCTGGGCTGGGACGCCAGCAGCGGGGGTACCAAAGGCGAACTCGATCTGCTCGGTGAAGTGCGTGGACTGGGCTCCTATACCTTCGATCTATTGCCGTCCAACCTGTTCTTCGGCCGTGGCGACTGGAGCAATAAGCACACCGCCCGCTTTCTGGTCGACAGCAGTACTGTGCGGATCGATTCGTTGGTCCTGCTGAACGAAGGGCAGCGGATCGCGCTGGATGGAACCATCACCAAGGACGCTACTCGACCCTTATCCTTCCAGCTAGGTGGCGTAGACCTGGAGAATTTGACCCCTTTCTTGAACGGCCCGGTGGTGAAGGGTCGAGTGGATGCGACCGGTGACCTTTACGACCTCTACAACGCACCGTTCGTTCTTAGCGCTGTCCAGCTGGATAGTGTGATGGTACAGGACAAGCCGGTGGGCGATATCCGATTGAACGCCCAGTGGGCCGATGGCGAACGAGCCATCGCACTGGATGGCGACCTCATGCGTGGTGCCATCAAGGCGCTCGATTTCCGCGGTGGGCTTTCATTGGAATCCGGCAATGCGTTGGACCTATCGCTGGTCATGGACCGCTTCGATCTGCGCTTCATAGACCCTTACCTCCCCGAAGGGATCAGTGAGATACAAGGTCAGGTTACGGGGGTATTGGACGTTACCGGCACCTTGCTGGAACCCCAAGTGAATGGCGAGCTTGACATGGTGGACGCGGGCCTTCGCATCGACTACCTCAACACCCTCTATCGATTCAGTCATAAGGTCCAGGTTCGGCCGGACATGTTCGCGTTGGACCTTGTCACCATCCGCGATGAGGAAGGCAACACGGCCCGCCTCATCGGCACCATTCTGCACAAGGGCCTCAAGGATTGGAACTACAACGTGTCGGGCACCTTGGACCGTTTCATGGTAATGAACACCACGATCAAGGAGAACAGCCTTTACTACGGAAAGGCCTACGGAACCGGCGACGTGGAAGTGAGCGGCTACGCCGGACGCATGGATGTTGTGGTGGATGCACGCACTGCCCCCGGCACCGACATCCACTTTCCAGTAGGAGGAAGCACGGAGGTGTCGCCCATCGGTTTCGTGCGCTTCACCGCAGGCGATACTGCCAACGGTGAGGGTGCGGTTGTGGACCTTTCGGGCATCACCCTGGACATGAAGGTCGAAGTGACCCCGGATGCACTGTTCGAACTCATATTCGATCCCACAGTGGGCGACATCCTCAGCGGCCGTGGTCGTGGCAACATGGAGATGACCGTTGGCCAAAGTGGAGAATTCAGTATGCGGGGCCAGGTGGAAGTAAGTGATGGGGAGTACCTCTTCACCTTGCGGAATGTGATCAATAAGCGATTCCAGATACAACCAGGGGGACGCATAGTATGGTTCGGCGATCCATTCGATGCCAATCTGGACCTGGCCGCCATTTACCGGGTTAGAGCGCCTCTATACGATATCATGTTCGAGAAGAACGATGCATACCGCCGCAGGGTGCCCGTGGATGTGGTGATGAATTTGCGCGACAAGCTGTTGAACCCCGAGATCCAGTTCAACGTGCGGCTTCCGAGCGTGGATGAAGGCATACGTATGCAGGTGAACAGCGTGTTGAGCACCGAACAAGAGATGAACCGTCAGGTGTTCGCGCTCATCGTGCTCAACCGCTTCGTGCAGCCACCTGCGTACAACACGGGGCAGGGTTCACCCGGCAGTGGCGGAGCCTTGGCCGGAACCACCACCAGCGAGTTGCTAAGCAACCAGGTAAGCAACTGGCTGTCGCGGCTGAGCAATGAATTCGACCTGGGGGTCAACTACCGTCCCGGAGACAACATAACGCAGGACGAACTGGAGCTGGCAGTGAGCACCCAACTCTTCGATGAGCGATTGTTGGTGAGCACCAATTTGGGAGTGCAGTACGGTGCGCAAAGTGCCAGCACCAGCAATACCATCGTCGGCGACTTCCAGATCGAGTACCTCATCGGCAATGATGGTAAGCTGCGGATGAAGGCCTTCAGCGTAAGTAACGACCGTAACCTGAACCGCGCTGACCAAGCCCTTACCACGCAAGGTGCGGGAGTCGCTTACCGCGAGGAATTCGATACCTCCGAGGAACTCTGGCAGAAAGTGCTCAACATATTCCGCGCCCCGGCCAAGGATAGAAAATTCGATTGAACGCTCAGGCGTCCCCCAGCTTCAAGCTGTGGCCCATCTTCTCCTTCTTGGTGCTGAGGTACTTCGCGTTGTGCGGGTTCGAGGCGATCTCGATCGGGATGTTCTCCACGATCTCCAAACCATATCCGATCAGCCCTGTGCGCTTGCGTGGGTTGTTCGTCATGAGGCGCATTTTTCGCACGCCCAGGTCGTGCAGGATCTGAGCCCCGACTCCGTAGTCGCGGTTGTCCATTTCGAAACCCAGCATGAGGTTGGCCTCCACGGTATCGGCGCCCTGTTCTTGGAGCTTGTAAGCCTTCAGCTTATTGAGCAGGCCGATGCCTCGTCCTTCCTGTTGCATGTATACGATCACGCCCCGACCTTCCTTCTCTATCATTTCCATGGAACGCTGCAACTGTGGTCCGCAATCACAGCGACAGCTTCCGAAGATGTCGCCGGTCACACAGGACGAGTGCACGCGAACAAGCACCGGTTCCTTCGGGTCCCATGCGCCTTTCACCAAGGCCAGGTGCTCTTCGCCGGTGGTCGTCTGTCGGTAAGCATGAAGCTGGAAGTCGCCGTGAACCGTGGGTAACTGTACATCCACCTGAGGTTCAACAAGTCGCTCGGTGCGCATCCGGTAGGCCACAAGGTCCTCTATGCTGATGAGCTTCAGCCCGAAGCGCATGGCGATCTCGCGCAACTGGGGCAATCGCGCCATGGTGCCATCCTCGTTCAGGATCTCCACGATGCATCCCGCAGGCTCGAAACCGGCAAGGCGCGAGAGGTCCACGGCCGCTTCGGTGTGTCCGGTGCGCCGCAACACTCCACCCTGTTTGGCCTTCAATGGAAAAATATGTCCCGGACGTAGCAGATCGCTCGGCGTGCAGGCGGGGTCTATCAAAGCCAGCATGGTCTGGCTGCGGTCGCTTGCGCTGATGCCCGTGGTGGTGCCACGGCCGCGCACATCCACACTCACCGTGAAGGGCGTTTCGTGCAGGGCGGTGTTGTCCCGCACCATCAGTTCCAAGCCCAGTTGCGCGCATCGCTCTTCGGTGATGGGAGCACAGATCAATCCGCGGCCATGGGTGGCCATGAAGTTGATGACCTCCGGCGTGGCATTGCGCGCAGCGGTCACGAAGTCGCCTTCGTTCTCGCGGTCCTCATCGTCCACCACGATCACCACTTTACCGGCCTTGATGTCGGCAATGGCTTCCTCAATGGTGTTGAAACTGGTGTTCATTCGATCTGGAAATGGAGCGCAAAGGTAGGGGGAAGGGTAGGTCCGGAGCACCTCCCTGCCTCAGGGGCATTGCCTTGCCGTCAGCCTGCTATCCGCGTCCGTGTTGGATCATTCCCTCCAGCGCATCCGCCGCTCTATCCCAATCGAAGTGGGCTTGAACGAAACGCTGACCGTTCTCCGCCAAGCGTTCCCGTTCCTTGGGGTCGTCAAGCAGGCGGATGATGTGCGCGGCATAGTCCTCTGGCGTGTTGCCGATAAGTATGGCATTGCCCGGATCGGCACCCACTGCATTGTTGGCTAGAGTGGATGTGATGCATGGCATGCGCATGGCCATGGCCTCCAGTAACTTGTTCTGCAGGCCGGTGCCGATCTGCATCGGTGCCACGAATATCCGTGCTGCGGCATAGGATGAACGTATATCGCGCACCCAACCCGAGACTTCAATGAGTTGGTCCGTTCTTGCCAGATCGCGTACCGCCGGGCTGGGGTCCACACCGCTGATGAGCAGGCTGGTCCCAGGCCGCAGTCGCCGGACGATGGGAAGCACCTTCTGGACCAGGTATAGCACACTATCGATGTTGGGCGGATAGTTCATGTTGCCGGTGAACAGCAGGTCGTAGTGCGGTGCAATACGCTGCGGTGCGAAATGGGCGGTATCCACACCATTGGGCACCACGGCCATGCGGTCACGCTGGGGATGGTAGATGTAATCGCGGTCCTGGGCACTTATTATAACAGCATGGTCGAAGAGGTCGAACATGAGATTCTCATAACGGATCAATCGACGGGTTTCGGCCCTGAAGAGTGGACGCAGATAAAAGGGGGCGTTCTCCGTGCGGCGCTCCATGCCTTTGCTCAGAGTGTCCATGAAGTCCAGCGTTTTGGGCAGGTCGTACCGCCGCCTTACATATTCTGTCGTACGTACAAGCTGACAGAACACGTGGTCCGGCTTGAAGAGTTCCACCGCAGCATCGATGCGCTTCTGCGCTTTGCGGTGATGGAAGTAGGCCACTTGGAATGGGAGGCGTGTGAAGATGGCCGTGAGCAATTTCAATACGATCCGCCACCGCTCTATGCGTACCACTTCGATGTGGGCACAAAACTGCCTCAGGTGCTCCAAATGCTGGGGGGGCGTGGTGGTATCGCTCAGGCAGAAGAGGTATATCTCGTGCTTCTTTGCCAGGCGGGAAATAAGGTGGTAGGCCCGCAGCTTATCCCCTTTTTCCAAGGGGTAGGGTACGCGCGAAAGCAGTACAAGCAACTTCATCCTTTCATCAAGCGCTTGTAGAAGGCCGTCAGATCGCTAACGATGCGCTCATTGGCGTAGTGCGATAGTACCAGCTTGCGGGCCTCGAGCCCCAGGGCCAAGGAGCGCTCCGGTTCATCCACTAACGCAATGATAGCATCTGTGAATTCGGGGATGGTACGTGCAAGAATGATGTTCCTGCCATCGGTATGCGCTATGCCTTCGGCCCCGATGGGCGTGGCGATTATGGCCTTGCCCATGGCCATGCCCTCGATGATCTTCACCCGCATGCCACCTGCGGAAAAGAGGGGCACCACCATCACTTGGTTGGCCGCCATGTAGGTCATGGCGTTCTTCACCCGTCCTTTTATCTTGACCCCCTCGAAGTTGCCTTCAAGCAGGTCCTGTGGCATTTTGTTACCGGCCAGGTTCAGGCGAGCGTGCGGGCGTTTTTTCATCACTTTGGGCCACACACTGTTCAATATCCAGCGTACCCCCTCTTCATTGGGCAACCAATCCATGCTTCCCAAGTGGAAGAAGGAAGGGGGAACTGCCCTGCGCTCCCCATCGAAAGGATACTGCTGTGGATCCACACCGAAGGGTATGGTCACCACGGGGGTGTTCGTGCAATGCTCCACGAAGTGCGCGGTATCGGTGGGGCTTATCGCGGCCACACCATCCACGCGGTTCAGTACCTCCATCTCATAGGTTTGCAGCTGCTTGGCGAGGAACCTTCGGTAGGGGCGCTTCAGGAAATTCCGTTCGCCCGTGGCGATGCGGTCCTGGATAACGTGCTCCAGGTTGTGCGAGCGCAACACAATGCGCGCCGTGCTATACCGACGGATGGTTGGTATGTACGGAGTCATGAACAGACTTTCCAGCTGGATGATGTCGAACTGTTCATCGCTCAGTAAACGGATGAGCCGGATGTCCATGTCCGGTGAAAAAAAACGACTGATGTTGTAGTTGTCCGCTGTGATAATGTCGGTGAAGGCATCTACAATGTTGACCGAAGTATCAACAAAAACGCCTTCCATGCGGGTCCGTTCCGCATGCTCTTCCGGCACCTGGCGTAGGTCCAGCGGCTGCTTGGGTGTGCTGATGCAAAGCACCTTCACCGAATGCCCTTGGTCCAATAGGCCGCAGGTAAGGTTGTGCATGGCCTTGCTCCCCCCATCGATGGGTGGACAAGGGGGTTTGTTACACAGCTGTAGGATGCGCATCGGTACGCTTGAAAATGGAGCGGATCCGCTCCCAGCCGCGATAATACGCATCGGCGTCGAAGAGGGGGCTGTCGGAGGCCGCCTTCCAGGTCAGGAAAAGGCCTACGGGCAGCAATACAAGAGTGCTTATCCACATGCCGGGCCAAGCGGCCAGGCCACCTGCTATGACCAACTTTTCCATGCTGAAGGAAATGATGTGGAAGATGAGGAAGAAGACAATGGCGAACACGGTCGGCAGTCCCATACCACCCTTTCGGATGATGGCTCCCAAAGGAGCTCCGATGGCGAAGAATACAAGGCAGGCGAAGGCCAGCATGGGCTTGCGGTGCATCTCCACTGCGAAGCGTGACAACTGCTCCAAGCGGCCTTTGCGCTCTTCCAAGGAACGATCGATGTAGTTGATGTGGTTGCGCGCCATGTTGATCGCCACATCGTGCAGGTTGTTGCGCTCCTCCCTGCGCAGGCCAGCGGTGAATTCCCCCATGGCGCGAACCGGATCCACAGTATGGGTCACCTCTTTGCTTTCGCGCATCAGGTAGAGGCTGTTGGTCAAATGTCGACGCTGGTCGGCCAAGCGTTCGTCCAGCTTCTGGTACAGGCTATCCTCGGCCGAACGGAGCTGGCCCAAGGTCATCATCTTGTAGTGGTCCTTGAAGAGGTCCTCATCCGTACGGTCCAGACCCAGTCCCGAAAGGTCCAGTCGTATCTCGTCCTGTAGGAAGGTTCCGCGCATCATTGGGAACTGGCCTTGCCCCCGGTTCCCGGGCGAATGTTCGTCGTAGAAATGCCCGTCCTGCAAGGTGAGCACGAGGTAGCGGCCATCCGTGCTCCGCTGCATGGTGCCCGTGCGGGCGCGCACCACCGTTCGGTTGCCTTGGAAGGGGTCGCGATGATCGTAGATCAATACATCGTGCAGGAGGCCAGTATCCTCTTCCTTGTCCATTACGCGTATGCTGAAACCATCGATGCCGTTGTAGAAGATGCCGGGCCTTAGGTTCATCGCGGGTTTCTTGCGCGTAACATCCCATAGGAGCGACTGGAACTTCAGGTTGGCCACAGGGAGCACATTGTTGCTGAAGTAGAAGGACCCCAAGCTGAGCAGCCCTGCGAATAGGAAGAGCGGGAACATGATCCTGATGAGGCCGAGTCCGGCGGATCGCATGGGGACAAGTTCGCTGTTCTCGCCGAGGCCACCCATTACCATTATGCTGGACAGTAATATCGCCAACGGAAGGGCGAGGGGCACGAAGCTGGCGGTCGCGTAGGTGAGCAGCTCCACCAGAACATACCATTCAAGGCCTTTACCCATCAGGTCGTCCACATACTTCCAAAGGAATTGCATCACCAATATGAACAGCACGATCACGAAGGTGATCAGCAGCGGCCCCATGAAGGCCTTGATCATCATGCGGTGAAGGCGTTTCATCCTGTGGGGAACGTAGGGAAGGAGCGATCGGTATGGTTGGTACAGCGGTTCGCGGGACGGTCTATTCCACCGAACTTCCGCTCATGATCCGAACCGGGGTATAAAGGTGCTTCAACCGGTCGTGACAGCAAGGCCCAGCGACCGGGTGCGGATAGCCTAGGCCATCGATACAGTTTCTCAGGCGCCCAACACACGCATCAAAGCACCGATCTGCGAGGTCCACAAATTGCGGGTCTCCTCCACTTCATCGGGCCAGGCATGGTCGGTCACGATCAGCGCCACCTCGTTGGTCATAGCGTCGATCTTCACCCTGAACTCGAAAAAGGCGTTCGGGTCATCATCGTCATTGCGCCGGAAGCGGATCACCTCGCCGGCCTTGCGCCCGATCATGGTAGCCTCTTCTTCCTCGCCGTCCCACATGAAGGTGTACTGGTCGTCGCGCACGTTCACATCATTGCAGTACCATTCGGCGAATCCGCTCGGGGTGCTAATAAGCTCGTACAACATGGTTGGCGAGCTACGCACTTGGAACTCGATCAGCACACGCTCCTTCAGGGGCTTCTTGGCTGCCAACTCGGCTGCTTTCACCTTGGCCACTGCGGGCTTTGCTATGGGAGCCGATGGTGTTGGGGCTGGTGCTGTGGCGGCTTTAGGCGCCGCAGTCTTCGCAACGACCTTGGTGGGTGCTGCTTTCTTGGGTGGGACCACTACTTTCTTCTCGGCCGCCTTTGGCGCAGCAGGCTGCTTGACCGCCGCTTTCTTGGTCACCACGGCCTTCGTCGTCTTCTTGGCTTCAGGTTTCGTAGCTGCTACCTTCTTCACCACTGTCTTTTTCGCCGGAGCCTTCTTCACCTTGGCTACAACCGCTTTGGTAGACTTCGTCTTTGTGGGCGCCGTGGGTTTTGCTTTGTGCACAGCAGCTTTCGGTGCTGACTTCTTCGCTGCAGTACCCTTGCCCTTGCTAGCTGCGCTGGACTTTGTTGACAGAGCTTTAATTGCCGGCCGTGCAGGTTTTTTAACGGTCGGCTTCTGTTTGGCGAGGGTCTTGGCCACCACCTTTTTGGCAGAGGGCTTCACCTTGCTTTTAGCAGCAGCGGGCTTGCCTTTTCCAGTGTTCTTGGCGGCAGCGCCCTTTTTCGCGCCTTTGCCCGCAAGAGGTTTGGCGTTCTTGGTGTTTGCCGCTTTGGAGCCCTTGCCCGTTGCAGCGATCTTCTTCTTGGCCATGGTATCGAAACTCCGGCTAACGTACCGGGTGCGGCTAAGGTAAGCGGATCATCCACCCCTGCAAGTAGAACTTGATCTTCTTGGGTATCCAACGAGCAAGGCCGTTTTCTATATTTGCCGCCCCTTACACGAACATATGAGGCTATGGCGCGGTAGCTCAGCTGGTTAGAGCGCAGGATTCATAATCCTGAGGTCGAGAGTTCAAGTCTCTCTCGCGCTACAAAAGGTCATCCTCTCTCAAGCGGATGGCCTTTTTTGTTTCTTCACCATCCATGCGGCTCCCATTTCTCCCGCTCCTACTCACCGCCTGCAGCCCCGCATTCACGCCAAGCGACGATGCCGCGATCCGCACCGTGATGGAGGATCAAGAGGTGGCTTGGGACCGGGGGGATATACCGGGCTTCATGGAGGGCTACTCGGACACGGTGTGTTTCCTTAGCAGCCGGGGTAGCACCTGCGGCCTTGAGGCGGTAAAGGCGAACTACCTGCGCAACTATCCGGATGGGGCATCCATGGGCGATCTGTCCTTCGGCATACAGGAACTACTGCCCGCTGGTGGCGAGCATGCCTGGCTTACCGGAAGCTGGCAAGTGGTGCGTATTTCGGACACTCTCGGCGGTGGCTTCTCCTTGCTTTGGGCCAGGGAGGGGAACGGCTGGCGCATTGTGCGCGACCATACGTATTGAACCCCACCCGGTATCTTCGGCGCCAAGCAACGGCTCGTGTTCGACTCCATCACCCTGATCATCATCGCGGTCACCGCCTTGTTGTCCATCGCAGCGTTCAGCGATCAGCGGCTCTTCAGTGCCTTGCTCTTCGAACCCTTCGTCATCAAGTCGCGGGGCGAGTGGTACCGATTCATATCCCACGCCTTTATCCACGCCAACTGGCCGCACTTGGCCGTTAACATGTTCGTGCTGTACATGTTCGGGCGCAACGTAGAGATGCTGCTTCCCCATGTTACCGGACAGGGAGCATTGGTCCACTACCTCCTCCTCTATGGCGGAGGCATACTCTTCTCCACCCTGCCCTCTTACCAGCGTAACATCCACGATCCATCATACCGTGCGGTGGGGGCGAGCGGGGCGGTGTCCGCGGTGCTCTTTGCTCAGATTATCATGCTGCCCACCAGTCCTGTGCGCTTCCTCTTCATTCCATTCCCGATACCGGCCTATGTGTTCGGCCTTCTTTATCTGGCCTATTCCTATTACATGGACAAGCGTGGCAGCGATAACGTGGCGCACGATGCGCACTTTTTCGGTGCAGTATACGGCCTGCTTTTCATGGTATTGCAGGACCCCGGTCTTGTGCTGGACATCGGTAGCTTTCAGCGATCAATGGGTATGTGAGGCCATGCGAAAAGCCGTGTTCCTTGATCGCGATGGAGTGCTGAACCGGGAGCGTGGCATGCATACCTGGACCCTTTCGGACTTCGACGTACTGCACGATGTACCCCAGGCCTTGAAGCTCCTGCAGGATGCCGGCTACGCCTTGGTTGTGATCACCAACCAGAGCGGTATCGGGCTCGGACTTTACGGACACGCTGAAGTGGCCACGTTGCATGGCTACCTTCACACCATGCTCGCGGACCACGGAGTTCAGCTCACTGGCATACACTATTGTCCCCATCATCCTTCCCAAGGCCGTTGTTTGTGTCGCAAACCAGGGTCTTTGATGTTGGAGAAGGCCATGGCGCGCCATGGCCTGGACCCTAATGGTTCGGTGATGATCGGTGACCGCGATCGCGATATGGAAGCGGCGGCATCGGCCGGTGTGCGCGGCATCCTGGTGGAGGCCAATATGCCTTTGCTGCCCGTGGTGATGAACCTAGTGTTGAACGCATGAAGGAATTGGTGAACATCAATGGTGAGGTGAAACCCGGCGACATGCCGGTGATCACCTTGGACAACCGTGCATTCCATTTTGGTGATGGGCTTTTCGAAAGCCTGCGCATCGTGGAGGGCAGACCCTGTTTCGTGGATGCGCATTGGTCGCGCATGGAAACCGGCGCCAAACTCCTGCGTATCGAATTGCCGGATGGCTTGGAACGTGCTTCATTCGAACGCTACATCACCGAGCTGGCCAAACGTTGCGGACTCAGCAGCGCGCGTTGCCGTTTCACCCTGTACAGAGGTGGCAACGGACAGTATCGACCCGAGATGAATACCGGTTCTTTCACCATCGAGGTGAAGGCCGTTGATCATGCCACCTATACCTTGAACGACCAAGGCCTGATGACCGACATCTGGCCCGAGATGCGCAAACCCATCAATGAACTGGCGCGACACAAGACGATGAACTGCCAGTACTACATCATGGGTGCGCTTTGGGCGCAACAGCGTGGCCTGGACGATTGCCTCCTGCAGAACGAGCGCGGCAACATCATAGAGAGCAGCAGCGGCAACCTTTTCATTGTGAGCAATGGGGTGCTCTACACGCCATCACTTGCGGATGGTTGTGTGGGCGGTGTGATGCGCGCACAAGTGATCAATCTGGCCCTTGCCAACAACATCAAGGTGTACGAGTGTTCGCTGAATCCCCAGAACCTTCTTGCTGCGGACGAGCTCTTCTTCACCAATGCAATACGCGGCATACAGTGGGTGGGAGCCTACCGTACCAAGCGCTATACGCACCGCATGTCCGGCACATTGACGGATCTTTTGGCTGCACTTACAGGCGCTCAGGCCACGCCTTAGTTCTGCGAGGGGTCCTCAGGGAAGTTCGCCAGTGGTGCGAACTCGCGCCCCATGGCACGAAGGGTGTCCGCCCAAAGATCCCGTTTGCCCGTATGCATGATGCGTGCCTTGGCAGCGCGCGAAACCAACCATGATCGGTCTGCAAGCTCGCGGTCCAGTTGGTTCTCACCCCAACCAGTATAGCCAACGAAGAAGCGTATGTGTTTGGCAAGCTTTGGGTCGGTGGTGAGGATGGAACAGAGCTGCTCGTAATCGCCACCCATGAAAATGCCGTCCACGATCTCAACGCTACCGTGCAGGTGTGGCCCGAGGGTGTGCAGGTAATAGAGGTTGCCACTTTGTACCGGTCCGCCGATGTTGACCCGTGCGTTGATGGGTGGCATGTTCTCCATCAGCTCGTTAATACTCATTTCCATGGGGCGGTTCAATACGAACCCGAACGAGCCGTCCGCGTTGTGTTCGCAGAGCAGCACCACCGTCCTACGGAAGTAGGGATCCGGCAGGTAGGGTTCGCTCACGAGCAAGCGTCCACGTGCGGGCCGGAACTTGTTCGTGGGATTCAGATCGAGGATACCGTCGCTCATGGCGTGCTGAAGGTAGAGTGTTGGGTGTGGAACGTGCAAGCGACGTTGGAGGAACGGAACAAGGAAGGCAGCCAATACCTTCGTGCTCCATACCAGGAAGCATGAGCGACACGAAGCACGTCCACCACAGGATCGACTACAACAGGATGACGTTTACGGAGGATGAGGCAGGGGGGGACCCCATTGCACTTTTCGGTCGATGGATGCAGGCCGCCGAAGAGGATGGCCTACCCGAACCACATGCCATGACCTTGGCCACAGCGGGCAGTCTCACGATCAGTTGCCGCGTGGTGTTGTTGCGCTCCTTCGACGCGCGTGGCTTCGTCTTCTACACGAACCACAATAGCCGCAAGGCCTTGGATCTTGAGCGGGATCCACGCGCAGCGATCAACTTCTTCTGGCCGCAACAGGAACGACAGATCCGCATCGAAGGTCGCGCCGAGCTTGTTAGCGACGAAGAGTCCGATGCCTACTTCGCATCGCGTCCACGTGCGAGCCGCATAGGTGCGTGGAGCAGCGATCAAAGCCGCCCCGTGCAGGACCGTGAACAATTGGAACAGCGCTTCACACGTTGGACCGAACGCTTCCCTAACGATGAAGTACCGCGCCCGTTGCACTGGGGAGGATACCGCATCCGTCCTGTGCGCATCGAGTTCTGGCAGGGCAGGCCGAGTCGCTTGCACGATCGTTTGGCATTTGAGCAGATGTCCGACGGGCAGTGGTTGCGCACGCGCTTGCAACCGTGATAGCCTGATCTTACACCACGAGAAAGCCCCCTGTCCATCGGCAGGGGGCTTTCGATTTTTGCAGTGTTACGATACCGCTTGTGCTGGTGAACTCCAGCTGTGCGGTGCACAATGGAAGTGCCTGAACGCAGAAGACCCCCGGGTTCGCCGGGGGTCTTTGCTTCTGTGAACAGTTACGGTCACTTCTTGGCAGCGGCCTTCTTCGGAGCAGCCTTCTTTGCAGCGGCTTTCTTCGCAGGAGCAGCCTTCTTCGCAGCGGCCTTAGCAGGAGCAGCCTTCTTGGCAGCAGCCTTCTTAGGAGCAGCTTTCTTGGCAGCGGCCTTCTTAGGAGCAGCTTTCTTAGCGGTAGCCTTTTTTGCAGCGGCTACACGCTTGGCAGGACGACTCTTTCCGGTGCTACCGGCAGTACGCTTGCCTTTCTTCGTCTTCATGTCACCTTTTCCCATTGTCTGGAGTGTTAAGGGTTTGGTCAAAAGTATCTGCAAGCTGTAACGCGCACCTCATCGGCAAGGTTGCTTTTGTCAACCTCTTTGTGTTAAGAACGATGATGGTCATCGACAAGTGTAGGACATCGTTCGAACGTGTTCGTTTCGCATCATCAACACTGGTGCGGTGTTGAACGCAATTGCATGCTGTCACATCGCATCATCGGAACGATCCGCATTGCGCAAACGTGCCTCGATAAGTTCTGCACTTTGCAGCACCGTGCGAACCCATTGCAAGCGAAGTGCGAGTGACGCGGACTCATCCAAGCGCCAATCGATCGTGCTATTCCGCAAGCGTTCCATCACAGTGAACAGTGTGATGGCTGCGGACACGGAGATGTTATAGCTCTCGGTGAAACCGTACATCGGTATGCGCAAATGTGCATCCGCTTCGTTGATCAAGGTGTCGCTGAGCCCGGTGAGTTCGGTTCCGAAACAGAAGGCCATGGGTTGCTGCAGGTCGATGTCATGCGGTGTGTTCGCATCACCGCGCGGTGATGTTGCTATGATCCGGTAGCCCTTCGCACGCAGTGCATCCATGCACGCACGTGTGTTGTCCTCATGTGTGCGGTATGGAATGATATCCACCCATTGCGATGAGCCCAGAGCCACCTGCTGGTCGACCTTGTAACTGTTGCGGTTCTCGATCACGTGCACATCCTGCACACCCACAAGATCACAAGTGCGCAAAACAGCACTGGCGTTCTGCGATTGATAGATGTCCTCCAATACCACCGTTACGTGACGCGTGCGCAAGGGTGCTATTCGATCGAAGAGCGATCGCTTGTTCTCCGAGATGAATGCGGAGAGCTGTTCATAGAGTTCGATGTCGGTCATTGTAGTATGTGGATGGAATGCTGCTCAGGTGCTTCAAGATCGCATCCTTGGTGGTATGGTGCAGCACGGTTGGGTGTGAATGAAAAAGTCCCCCGCTTGGCGGAGGACTTTTCCCATCGATCACAGCGGATCTTACTTCACCTTCGACTGCAGGTCTGCTCCAGCCTTGAACTTCACCACCTTCTTGGCAGCGATCTTGATCTCTTTGCCGGTCTGTGGGTTGCGGCCTTTGCGGGCAGCGCGCTTGGTGATGGAGAAGGTGCCGAAGCCAACAAGGGCTACGCGCTCACCTTTCTTCAGCGCCTTGGTGGTACTGGTCACGAAAGCATCCAATGCACGCTTGGCATCGGCCTTCGAAATCTTTG